>RDXV01000255.1 GCA_004292695.1 Nostocales cyanobacterium
GAAAATGTTGGAAGTTTGGTATGACGGTGTGGTTGTGGGTAATTATCGGGCTGATTTGTTGGTGGAAAACGCTATTATTGTGGAGTTAAAGGCAGTAACAACTCTAGAGAGTAAGCATTTTTCCCAATGTATGAATTATCTGAAAACCAGTGGTCTTACTTTATGTCTGTTAATCAATTTTGGTAATCCCAAAGTAGATATAAGGCGTGTTGTCTGTAATTTCTAAATTCATCTGCGTTCATCTGCGTTCATCTGCGTTTTTCTTAGTTAGGGTAGCATTTTAAGAGTTTGTTGGGTACTGATGGGTTGAGTTAGCTGGATATTGAGTCGGTGCATTAATTAGAACGCAGATACACGCAGATTAACGCGGATGTTTTTGCGTTAGGTTGCGTATATTTGCTATTTTTTATATAAATCCCAAACTGATAGACTCTTTTTTTGAAGATATTTTTGAAATTACTGCTCATTTTTCTTATGACTACAGAACCGAATGATTTTGTTTATCCTATGTATGCTAAACTGCCTCAAAATGCTGTAGCTTATTCACGCGGTCTTACTAAACGCGAGCTATTTGCATTAGAAATATTTTCTGGACTAATTGCAGCCGCTGAATCACACCCTGATGCACTAATTTCAACATCTGTTCACTTGGCTGATAAGCTTATTGAGGAATTGAATAAAACTGAAACAATCACACCTCCTCCACTATTGGAGGATTGAGATTATTAGCTTCTTGCTAATAATTGTGCGTTACAAATTTCATCCTAACGCACCCTACTAACTGTATTCAGTATCAACATTATGGTAGAGGATTTCGTCTAGGCTATTCATTGTATTTTACCTCAGTATTTTTGTAGATAGGTGGAACGAAAGTACAAGTCACTTTTATAGGAAAGGGTTATTATATAGTATTTGTTCTAATTCCAGAAACTGGAGGTTTGTTTTTGAAACTCATCCCAAAATACTGAAGAATCTTCACCTGTAGCAATTTTAAGCATCATTTGAATAAAAATCATAGATCCAGATTTGATATCGGAGTCAGCAATATTCTGTCCATCAAAATCTGAATTTGTTGGAATATCTACTTCTCTTATCCACCAACGATCTATTTTAGTTACCAACTCGTAAATATCTACCAAAAAGTTAATATTAATTTCAGCATCAGCATCAGTTAGAAATCTAGGTAATTCATGGGCTAACTTATTTCGATGTCTACGAATTTCGTCAACTAAAATAATGTCAGCATCGCTAATAGCAGACATTTCTTTCAACCATAACAGAGATGCTCGAAGACGAATTTTATCTAGTGATAAAACTTTCTTTTTATAATCTTCACTCTCAATACCTAGTCCATTTTCATCAAAGTCATACGCAAAGAAATTACGAATACGATCAATAGCCGAAGTACAAAGTGTTTCATAAGCTGCCAAGAATATTGAAGCAGCAATTAAGTTACTTCTCAAAGATTGAGGATTTAAAAACTTAGCCCAACTATCAAATACTGGCTTTCTTGGAGCGTTCATAGTTTATTAATTTTACTGTATAACAAATATGGATTATAAATTTTTTCAGCTATAATTTTACATGAACGCAATATAATTTTACACTGTCTTACAAGTATATTCGTGGATAGTGAGTAGGTTGGTTTAACGCAAGGAAACCCAACAATAATTATAATTTTATCTGCGTTTATCTGCGTCCATCTGCGTTCCTCTCGATATACAAGGTTAGGTTGACCCAAGAAAACCCAACCATCACCAACCATCATCAATAGTGTTTTCTCCCAATAGCAGAAAATGACAAAAACCGCCATGATAGAGAAAACAACATTCAGAAAACCACCTCATGAAAATTCACAAAAACTCTAGCTAACAGCAATAGGTTATAATAAAATTATACCCAAATGACTTAATTTAGGAGTTTAAACAATTAATAATGCTGCAAATCATCCAAGCAACCTGTACCAACGGTGAACTTATTTTAAGTGAAAAACTAAGTTCCGAATTAGAAGGTAAAACCATACAAATTATGATTCTTGAACCCAGCGAATCTGCACAACTAACAGATTCTCAAGAATCAAAAATACAGAAATTCTTAGCGAGAGTCAATAACTACTCATTCCCACTTTCCCCAGACTACAAATTTAATCGAGAAGAGATTTATGACAGATAATTGAGAGATAACCATGAAAAATAATATCTTTCTCGATACCAATTTGTGGATTTATCTCTATGCTAAAAATCCTCCTCAAAAATCTCAACAAGTTGCAGAGATTATAAAAAATAATTATTCATCTCTGCTAGTTAGCACTCAGGTATTAGGTGAATTATTTCACGTTTTAACCAGAAAAAAATTTACATCCACCGCAGACGCAATGACTATTATATCAGATATAGTCAACACTTTTCCGATTCAATCAATTAACGCAACAGAAGTTATACAAGCATTAGAAATCAATGCAAAATATAATTACTCTTATTGGGATAGTTTGATTATAGCTACAGCTTTATTAAGTGAATGTTCCATCATTTACTCAGAAGATATGCAACATAATCAGCTAATAGAAAATAAAGTGAGAATTATCAATCCATTTGTTTGATTTTCATGAATAGTCCGTAGGTTGGTTTGACGCAAGGAAAACCAACCATCACCAACCATCATCAATAGCATTTTCTCCCAATGGCAGAAAATGACAAAAACTGCCATAATATAGAAAAGAACATTCAGAAAGTCACCTTATGAAAAGCATGAATATTTCCTTACCTGACACCATGCGAGCTTACGTAGAAGAACTCGTAGCGCAAGGTGGTTACAGCAGTGTCAGCGAATACTTTCGGGAATTAGTGCGACAAGACCAAAAACAAAGAGCAAAAGAACAACTACAAACCATGCTTTTAGAAGGTTTGAACTCTGGAGAAGCAACAGAAATGACAGCACAAGACTGGGAAGATATTCGTCAAGCAGTGCGGGAAAGAATTAATCAAAAAACTAATAAATATTAAAAATAAAATATTAAAATCTGTTATACTACCAATGGTATGACTAGAGGTAGGATATGGCTAAAATTTCAATTTCATTGCCAGATGACTTACTAAATTACATTGACCAAAAAGTTGATAACCGTAGTGCATTAATTGAAAGTCTCTTGAAACAATGGCAAAAACAAAGACAAGATGAAGCACTAGCGGCTGCTTGCGCTGTAATTGATGAATTAGAATTAGGTTGGGAAAGTGAATGGCAAAATATAGCGATTACCGAATGGGAAGCATCTGGATCGTAACATTTGATCCATCCGTAGGTACAGAAATTCAAAAAACTCGTCCAGCGCTGATAATTTCTGGGACTTTGTTTAATAACCAACGCACCAAAGTCACAGTTTTACCTTTTACTTCCGCAAAATTTAATAACTCCCGTATTTCACCAGCAGTAGTAGAAGTACCTGCATCAGCACAAAACGGACTTTCTGTAGATAGTCTTTTGATATGTGTTGAACCAATGACTTTTGATAAAGTTCGTTTAACGCAACAATTAGGAGACTTAGAAACAGAATTACTGGAACAAGGTCAAACTATTTTGCGTTCCTATCTAAGTTTAAATAACAATTAATCGTAGTGAGTAGGTTGGGTTAACACAAGAAAACCCAACATCACCCAAACAGTCCAACTATCAGTAACTATTATGTAAACATCTGTTAGAATAGGAATAATAAAGTTAACAATAAAATCATGATTGAATTACAACAATTGCAAGAACAGGTATTAAAATTACCAATCAGAGAACGTTGGTATCTTGTACAAACTGTACTAGCATCAATTCAACAAGAAACCCTATCTTCTACTACTCAACCCACCATAGAAAACTTATCTGAACTTGACCCCTGGACTCAAAGTTTAATAGGTGTAATTAGCTTAGAATCAGAAAATACAAAAGAAAGTTATATTGATTATTTAGAGGAGAAATATAGTTGAAAAAAGTATTATTTGACAGCGATGTTTTGCTTGATATTTTAGCACAGCGTCAACCGTTTGTTGTTTTCTCAACACAGGCATTAAATACAGTTATTACAAAACAAGCCCAAGGCTTTGTTTCAGGACACGCTATTACAAATATATTTTATATTTTACGTCGCCAAATTGGTAGTGATACAACCAAAAAATTAATAGAAACTTTATTACAAAATCTGCAAATTGCCAGCGTTACAGATAGTGTAATTCACCAAGCTTTACAAAGTCCAATTAAAGATTTTGAAGATGCGGTGACAAGTGCAGCAGCAACAGCAGCAGGTGTAGAAATAATTGTCACCAGAAATAAAGTTGATTTTGTAGGGTCTTTAGTACCAGCATTGTCACCAGAAGAATTTTTGAAAATGCTTTGATTTGGTGTGATAGATATTACGCAGTACCAGTAAGCGGGATATTTTCGCTTGGAAGCGTGGGGAAACTACCGCAAGTGCGGGTGAGTTGATGGCGTTTAATGGGTTGACTGCGGAAGCGTTGACGAAGCGGGCTATTGAGTTGGTGCATTAATTA
>RDXV01000083.1 GCA_004292695.1 Nostocales cyanobacterium
AGTTAATGATTTTAAAGGTTTAGGATAGAGAGACATTGATTTATCATATTCGGGAAGATTTCTATTGAGTAAATTTTTATTGAGCAAGTTTAGTAATTTATCTCGATTTATTTGTGACAAATGATCTTGAAAATGAATTAAATACCAAAGTTCAAAACAAGGATTTGTAATTGCTAAGTTGATTTTTTGACTGTTAGCTCTATTAATAGCCTTATACCAATTTTCCTGACTTCTTTCAATATGTTCATCTCCATCAAAAACAGCCCAAGCAGCATCATTTGTAGTCCATCTTTTTTCATTTCTCATTTGTTGTCTTTCTGCAATCAGTCTTTCAATGATATTACCTGGATCAGTTTTCTTTTGCGGAGGTAAAACAATAATTTCTAAAGTTGGTGAACGTAAATCATTACGAATGCTGTTAAAATAAATTGGTTCTGTTTTACTTCCTTCACAAGCAATGAGAATTTTTTGAGTAATTTTTCTGCTTGGTTGACTACGTTCTAACTTTCTGGCCATTCCTCATCACCCTGTAATATCATTGTTTCATCAGATGGTAAAAATGGAACTGCTCCAAAACGTCCATCTAAATAAGCTTTATCTATTGCTAAATCATTTCTGACATGAAAATCAGTTAAAGGATATAATTCTGTACTATGATCTGGGCGTTTTTGGGTAAACCATATTTGATCTCTTCTGAGTAAATTATTTCTTTGTAAGGTGTTATCATGACTGGTGAAAATTAATTGAGCATTTTTAGGATTAGTTTGAGGATTTTGGAACATTTTGATAATATATTTTACAATATTAGGATGTAAATTAGTTCCTAATTCATCTACAATTGTTAATATACCAAAGTTCAGAGATATTACAATCTGAAATGCTAAACTAAAGAGACGTTGAGTTCCTAAAGATTCTTCATCAAAACTCCAATTAATTTCATTACCTTCAATAGTTTTATGTACTGCATATATATTATAGTCAAGTAAATTATCTGGCTTTTTTTGAATCTCAATTCCAGCTAAACCAGTATCAAATTCCCGAACAATTTTAAAAGCTTGTGGTGCTACTTTTTCCTGAAATTTAGTAGCATTGATAGATTGCATCATTTTGATGGAAGTAAGTTCAAATTCATCGCTACCTAAAGAAACTCCTGGCCATCGTACCTCTAACCAACTTATGAGAGATTTAATTATATTCACATCTAGTTTAAATAATATATTAATGAATAACTCATTTTCCGTGATACTTTTTTGAAGTTGATTATGTGGCCCAGCAAAATCATCACCAGTTTTCCAGATATATTTTTTTGTATCATTATCCCATTGACGCTCAAATAAGCGTCGAGTTCTCTTAGTCGTATTTAAAGAATAATCTAATTTTTCAGAAATTACATAATTTTGTTTAATTTCTAATATATAAGTATAAATATTATTCTCAAATATAGTTCTTAATTCAAACTTTGTAGATTTTTCAGATGAAATATTATCTAATTTAAAAGTATCTAATTTTGCATATTTAAAAATTCTCTGTTGTTTTATAGTTTCTTGCATACCGTAAGTCATCATCATTAATAAATAATCCAATGCTTGAATTACATTACTTTTACCAGATGCGTTAGCGCCAAAAATTGCCAGCACAGGTAAAACTTCGATATCCCAACCTTCTACATAATACCCAGGTGTAATTTCATGATCTGATTTTATCCCTTTGCGTTTACTGCTTTCGCTGGTTTTCCGACGACTGGGTTTTTGTGCAATTGCACTGAGGGTAACAGGTTCTTTAATTGAACGGTAGTTTTCTACTGTAAAATCTAAAAGCATAATTTAAGCTATAAGATACTATTTTTTGTGATTTCTTCACATAAATCTTATCGTAATTCCTCAATAATCTCCACTTTAAGCAAAACTTGTGATCTTAACTTACACCTACTGCGGACTATTACCACCAAATAATTACACTTTGTTACACATAACCAACCATTACACAAGTATTAGCTTCAAAATAGAAATATACAAAACATAATCACAAAGGTTTCAAAAAAATGGTACGTTTAAAAATCTGGCAATGGATTATTCTAATTTCTCCCGTTGCGGTGATAATTAGCTTTTTATTAATTGCCGCAGGAATGCAAATTCACACTTGGGGAATAAGTTGGATTTGGGGTATATTTACCTTAGTATTTGTAGGGTGGCGCTGGTTATTAGTCAAATGGACAAAACCCGCAGTTAATCAAATCGAAAATGTGTTTGCAGAAGTCAGAAAAGAATTAGAATTTAGCAGCGATAATAATATAGATATATCCACAGCAAATGATAAAACCCAACAAATAGAAACCGCACTGCAAACAGTCATCAAACAATCTGAAAATGATCCACCAATTTGGAAAGACTTACAAACATTTTGGCAAAGATGTCAAAGTTTAATAATTGCCATTGCTCAAATTTACAACCCAGAAACTAAATATCCTTTATTAAATATCTACATCCCCCAAATGTATGGACTTATTCGCGGTACTGTGGATGACATGGATCAATGGATGGGGAAATTATCACCGATTTTAAATCAAGTAACTATTGGACAAGCATATCAAACTTATGAAACCTATCAAAAATTAGAACCATCAGCACGGAAGTTTATCAAAGTTTGGAATTTCGCTCAATGGTTTTTAAACCCTGTTTCTGCGGTAGCGAAAAAATTGAGTCAAGAAACCAATAACCGCGCATCCCAAGAATTACTAATTAACTTAAATCAACTATTAAGAGAAGCAGCATTAAGGAATTTATGCCAACAAGCAATATCTCTATATTCTGGTACAAAAATTGAATTACCCAACCCAGAATTACCAACACCAAAAACCCAAACCATCCGCGAATTAATCACCCAAGCGGAAACACCAGAACAGATACAACAGAAACCAGTTAACATTTTAATTGTTGGTCGTACCAGTGCAGGTAAAAGTAGTTTAATTAATACACTTTTTCAGAGTGAATTAGCAGCAGTTGATGTTTTACCCAGCACAGATAAAATTACAACCTATCATTGGGAAACGGAAACTGGCGAAATTTTAAATATCTGTGATACCCCTGGTTATGAACAAGTGAAACGGGAAGAATTACGAGATTTAGTAATTGACTATGCCACAACAGCGGATTTATTATTATTAGTAACTCCTGCTTTAGATCCCGCTTTACAAATGGATGTAGATTTTTTAGCAGACATCAAAACGGCAGTTACAGATTTACCCATCATTACCATTATCACCCAAGTTGATAAATTGCGTCCTATAAGAGAATGGCAACCTCCCTATAATTGGGAAACAGGAAATAAACCCAAAGAAATATCAATTCGGGAAGCGACAGAATACAGAAAACAGGAGTTAGAAAAATTCTCTAATGTTGTCATTCCTATTGTTACCAATGATATCAAAATAGGTCGCAATGGTTGGAATATTCAAACCTTATCCACAAAATTATTAGCAACCATAGATCCCGCAAAACAACAAAGACTAACTCGTTTTTTAAACAACCTAGAAACCAGAATTAACCAAGCTGCAAAAATTATTGATCGTTACACCTTTCAAATGACAACCACCCAAGGAATTACCGCATTTCTCAAAAGTCCGGTTTTACAATTCATTTCCACCCTATCCACAGGTTCACCCACTTTAGCTTATTTATTAGCTGAACAAATACCCGTAGAACAATTACCCATTGTCATCGGAAAACTACAAATGGCTTATGATCTCTTCCCAATTTTAAATCAAGATCGTGATCAAAATCGCAAATTTGATTTATTATCTCTGTGGCCTTTACTATTAGAAAACTCAGGTAATCCCGATACCAACGCTTGGGCTTTTGGTCATGCTTTAATAGAATATTGGACAAAGGATTTAACCATAGAACAAACCAGGGAACGATTTAATTATTACCTGCAAAAAGTTTAATTGTTTAATTAATTGTTTAATCAAATACCCAATTTCTCCCAGAAGTCGGGTATTTTTCTATTTACCATCTGCGTCTATCTGCGTTCATCTGCGTTTCATCATCAATATCTGACTTATTAAAGCAAAATCAGGGCTTTTGATAATTGCAACTTATCAAAAAATTAAAATAGTTGAGAAATTTATAACTTTCAAGATTTTTCCCTTTATATTTTCTTAACAATTACTTGAGAATTATTTCTATTTACTAACGGTATTGCAATACTTTCAGCGATTTGGTATGATAATTGCAAATTTGTAGTTTGGGTTATTATGTCTATTTGCAAAATCAAAAACTACAGTAAATATGAAAACCCTTGTGAAATAAGAGTTTTAAAAAATTAGAGGCCATTTTAGAATACAAAACTTAATCAAAAAACCGACTTTTTCGGTTTCCAGTTAATTCAATTTTGATGCTGTTATTTGCTGGTTGGCAAGTTGGGTACTTGACAAATAAGTAATTATGTGTATTTGTTAACTGATTTGTTTATTTAACATCTTTGATTTAGGATATAATATATTAAAAAATAAACAGATAATTTATGACAGCAGTAATTACTAATCATATTGAAATAACGCCCGGTGTATGTAGTGGTAAACCTCGCATTGTTGGACATAGAATTAAAGTACAAAATGTCGTCATTTGGTATGAACGGATGGGAATGTCACCAGATGAAATTGTTTATCATTATCCTAGTATTACTTTAGCTGATGTTCATGCAGCATTGGCTTATTATTATGACCATCTGGAAGAAATTAGAAAAGATATAGAAGATGATGAAGTATTTGCTAGGGAGATGAAAGCACAAACGCCTTCTTTAGTTCAGCAGAAACTTCAGAAAGGTCATGGTTAGAGAAATCAAATTTCATTTAGATGAAAATGTTAGTAATGCCATTGCTGCTGGACTTCGCAAACGGGGAATTGATGTCACCACAACTCCAGAACAAGGACTTATTTCTGTGTCTGATGAAGTACAATTAGAATTTTCAGTATCTCAAGGGAGAGTTATATTCACTCAGGATACAGATTTTTTGAGATTACATCAAGTGAATACTAATCATTTAGGAATTGTTTATTGTTCTCAACAGGTAAAATCTGTTGGGCAAATTATTCAGGGTTTAGTATTAATTTGGGAATTGCTATCACCTGAAGAAATTTTAGGAAGGATTGAATATTTATAATAAAAAAGATCGCTCTTGTGAAGTCAGTATGGCTAGAAATGAAAGAGCGATCGCTATAAGTAAATATTCAATTGGTAAAGTAAATTCAATTTCTATTTAGCTAGAACTGATTTGTTCCGATTTCTAATTACTAAAGTTCCCACAGTTCCAAAAACTAACAAACCTAAAGTAGTTGAAGATTCGGGTACAGATTTATGATTAAAAATCATACCCATGATATCGTTACCACATTCAGGAGAAAATAAAGCAGAAATTTGACCATCAGGAAGTAAAGAAGAATCAAAACTTACTGCTATATTATTGTAACCTGATCCTCCAATGAAACTAGAATCATAACCAAGATTTTGCAAAGAATTAGCATCCAAAAAATTGATATTACCTTTCCAATCTCCAGAAGCAATAACATTGAGAATATGTTTACTAGAATCAATTGCAGAAGTATTTAATGGTAAATCTCCCATTGAGGCTATTCCCCCATTATTTTGAACATAATCATGATAGTGAGCTACATTATTTAAAAGTAGTCCATTAGCAGTAGTTACAGATTTAGCAATCACATTTTCATAAAAACCTAAAGAACTAACTCCCGCAGCATTATTCAAAACTAAACGTATTGCTTTTAAATTACCCTTTTCACTAGCAACGTTAAAACTATCTGTGGTAGTGTTGATCAGAATATCACCCAAAGCTATAACACCATCATCAGCATACCAAGCATTAACTCCTTCTAGGGGCTGTTTAGTAGAAATTACAAAAATAGATTTACCATCTTTTTGAGCATAAGCCATACCACCAATTTCATATTCTGTTCCACCGACTGCACTCACACCAATACTATCAGTCCGAGAATCAAAAGCATAATAAAAATTATTATGCACAGTACCAGCTTGAACTTTTATAGGTAGAAAAGATAAAGCCATTCCAGCTATAATTACACCTGTTGCTTTAAGAATATTCTTCATGACAATAACCTCAATATTTGACTTAATGAAAGATTGAATGTTGATATAGAGGCTGGTTTAATTAAATTACCAGCCATAAAAGAGTAAGATATTTACATTCCAATTTGTTTAATTGGAGGGTTGAAAGTAATTAGTAATGCAACAGTTAAAATTTGACCTGTTTGCCGATCTTGGACTTGTGCTAATCTATATAATAAATTCGGCTTTTTCTTCTCACCTGGTAAAGTTTCAACTTCTTTCTCCTGAGTTAAAGCAGATAAAAATTTCAGTATTTTATATCTGTTACCATTTTGATTTACCTGCATAGGTTGTTTATCAATTGATTCTCTATTAATGACAATCTTGATATCATCAATAATTTCAAATGATTTATCACCTACTTGTAGAGACTCTGCAAAAACCGGAGAAGCAACACTGGAGAAAGTGACAGATAAAGCAAGTACAGCAAATGCTTTTTGCGTAAAATTCTTGATTTGTTTACCAGCCAATTTAAAGTGTGTCATAATATCCTGTAGAAATAAATTACGATACCTGACCTTTAGGGGTTGGGTTTTTTCTTGCACTTCAATTCAGTATCTAGATTGATAACTGCTTGTATTGTGTTATTAACCCATACCAAAATTTAACCAGTACCCAATAGCCTTGTCTACCCACTGATGGTAGGTAGTTGTATAAAAAAAATATAAAAAAATCGTGGGAAAAAGTGGGTTTGGTAGGTAAAAATGTTAAATTTACTGAATATTCACTAAAAATCGTCTTAAATCTCGCCATTCCATGAATATAGATGATGCTGTAAAATTTGCTCAAAGTCGAATTGAGAAACACACTAAAAAACCCCTCAATGATTCACATATGGCTGTATTGAGAGGTTGTTTAGAAGGTAAATATTACCAAGATATAGCCAAGGATAGTGGTTTTAGTCACAATTATGTTAAAGAAATCGGTTCTAAATTATGGTTAATTCTTGGTGAAGAATTAGGTACTAACGTTACACAAAGAAATTTCAGATCGGTCATAAAACAACATTTATCTACTGAAAAAGAAAAAATATCTAATTCTAAAATATCACCCAAATGCGAAGAATCACACAATTTTGTAGGACGTAAAACAGCAATTAACGATATCAATAACCTCATCAATGAACATTATAAAATTATCGTTATTCAAGCAGCAGGGGGAGTAGGAAAGACAACTTTAGCTAAACAATATTTATATAACAATTTTGATTTAGTCCTACCATTAGAAATGGCAAAAGATAGAGAAAATATTACATCTGTTGAAAGTGAAATTGAAACTTGGCTAAAACAATACTTTCAAGAAGAACCAGGAAGAGATTTTAAACCTACCCTAAATAGACTAAAACAACAATTACAAAAACGCAAAGTAGGAATATTAATTGATAACTTAGAACCTGCTTTAGATAAACAAGGTAGGTTGATTGAAAAACATAGTCTTTATGTGGAACTATTACGAGTTTTAGGTGATGAAAATGTACAGTCTCTCACCCTGATTACCAGTAGAGAAAGATTATGTGATGATCGTATTGATTGTAGTATATATCATTATACTTTACCTGTTTTAACTGTAGAAGCCTGGAAGGAATTTTTTATAACTCGTAAAATTAAAATTGATACCCCATATCTGGAAGCAATGCACAAAATTTATGGTGGTAATGCTAAAGCAATGAATATCTTGTTTGGGGTGATGAGAGAAGATTATGATGGGGATATGGTAGGTTATTGGTTAGAAAATTCTACTTGTGTAGAAACGGAATTAAAGAATTTAGTTGAAAGTCAATTTAACCGTTTAGAAAGTTTAGATACTGATGCTTATAAATTGCTATGTCGGTTGGGCTGTTTTCGTTATCAAGATGTACCCAGAGTTTCTATTGATGCACTGTTAGCTTTATTATGGGATGTTGCTAAAGATAAGCGAATAAGTATAATTAAATATTTGAAAAATCGGTGTTTAGTTGAGTTTGACAAGGGAGAATATTGGTTACATCCAATTATTCGGGAAGAGGGGATAGAAAGGTTGAAAATTACTGGGAAATGGGAGGAGGTAAATCGGAAAGCGGCTGAGTTTTGGACTGAGAGTGTTCAGACTATTGAAAATATAGATGATGCTAAAACAGCATTAGAAGCCTATTATCATTATGTTGAAATTTCGGATTTTGAAATGGCTGCTCATGTAATTGTAAAAGAGAGAAATAGCAAATGGCAAAATAGGAGTGAATGTCTTGGACGTTCATTTTATAGATTAGGTTTATTAAACCAAATGATATTAATAATAAATTCGATAAAAGAAAAAGTTTCCTGCTATACTTATTCCATGAAAATTTACAATTTATTAGGCGATCTATATTGGTTAACAGGTTCTCTAAATAAAGCTATTAAATGTCATTATGAATCTGGTGAAATAGCAACTAAACTAAATATAGGTGATTATGTATTGCGAGCTTCATTTAATACTGGTCTTTGTTATTTAGAATTGGGTGAAATTGAAAGCGCATTACAATATTTTGATAAATCTTATTCAGATATAGATGCAATAAAAATGACTATCATTGTACCTGAATTGTATTATTCTCATGAATGTGCTTGTATTTGTTATTTGGCTTTCTTGAATTCATATTTAGGTTTGAATAAAATAGCTTATTATTTTGTTAAGAAATTTTATGATTATGATTCTTCAACAATTGATGATTTAACTGTATGGGTAAGAGGATATAGTTTGTTATATATAGGTAAAACATATAAAGTTTTAGGAGACCTAGAAAATGCTTTTTTAATGTATACTCAAGTAATTTCCTATGCTGAGGAAACCCATTATCCTCAGGTCAAAGGAAAAGCCTTAACTGGTTTAGCAGAACTATACCGAATACAAGATGATTTTGAAACAGCACTTTTCCATCATTTAGAATCAATAGAAATATTAGAAAAAATCAGTGCTAAATCAGATTTATCAGAAGCATACTACCAACTAGGACTAACATATCAAAAAATGGGAGAAACCAAAAACAGCAACACCTATTTTAACAAAGCTATCCAACTTTTCCAAGAAATGGAAGCACCCAAGCAAGTGGAGAGAGTAGAAAAAGCGAAAAATCAAAATTAAGCTACAGATAAATCTGTAAACTGCCGATATTCAGGACGAATAAACCCTAAAGTAATATCATCCTTTTCTACTCCTAATTCCAATAATTCCCTAGTTATCCCCCCTTCTGTACCATCCCATTCAATGCAAATTTTACCATCAATAATTCGCAGATGAAATACCACTGCATGAACCCTACCTGTTTTATCCCAACCCGTATCCATTAATAAATAATTATCAGATTCTTGATCACAAATATATAACGCCTCGATTTTACCATGACTAGGTTTATAACTAGCGTGTTTTTTCACAATACTAATTATAATTCTTCGGTATTGTTCTAATTTATCCATTGTACAATTACCTCCTGAATTGGATCGAAAATAATGTAATTAATCTGCTGTTGATCACTTAAAATATCTTGAATAGCTGGTTTAAGAAAAAAGTCTTGATAAGCAGCTTCAGGAATTGCTAAATATAATTTATATTCTGGATTAATCCTTTTTATTAAACTAACATAAATATTGTATTGTCCTAATGTTTTTTCTAATTCTGTAATTAAAGAAGGACTGTTAAAAACTTTTATTTCAATTACTATCTTTTGCTGCATTTTTTGGGCTACAAATAACTTTTCTGCTCCCAAATCAGCGTATAAACGCAAACCTTTATATTCTAATATAAATGGATCATCAGTAATTGTCCATCCATCTTTGGTGAGAGCATTTTTAACTTGATTATGAAATAAATCGTACTGTGGCATTTTAAAATTAAAAATAATCACTTTAGCTTAATATAATAAAAAAATCTCTCCATCACTCCCAAAATTACCTAAAATCATATTCTCCCAGCTACCCCTGTTTCGTTAATCACAAAAATAAAGGGTGTAGCATTTGGGTGTTTTTGCAAACATATTTGAGTAACAACTTCTTCATCTTGATCAATAAAATAATCTCCACTTTCTGAATCAACTGCCATAAACCAGTTATAATGATTTTTAATCAATTCTGGCTGCAATCTTTCAAAAATCTCTCTACAGCGTTGATGATGATTTTCTAAATTATTTCTATAAATATTTTTCTGGTCTTCTGTCCACTGAATTTCAGGAAATAATCTACCCCGACGTATTCTTGAATAAGATTGAGTTTCTAGCATATTTGATACCTCCTAGATATTTATATCATAAACCATCTAACTATATCAAGAAATGGAAGCACCCAAGCAAGTTGAGAAAGTGGAAAAAGCTAAAAG
Organism: Nostocales cyanobacterium; assembly: GCA_004292695.1. GTDB lineage: Bacteria > Cyanobacteriota > Cyanobacteriia > Cyanobacteriales > Nostocaceae > Okeanomitos. The sequence goes on from RDXV01000083.1 coordinate 10,468, forward strand.
TGGAAATATGTCTTAACAAAATACATACCAATACTATTCATGAAATAAACTAGCTTCTACATGAAAAAAAACTCCCAGCTTTTCAGCTAATTCTAAACTTATTGTCTGCTTACCATTTAAAATATCATCAACCACACATTCTAAACCTAAAAAATCTTGTAAATCAGCTTTAGTTTTTCCAGACTCTTCCAAAAGAAATAATAACATAGATTGAGGATTATTTTGTTGAACAGGTTGATAATATTCTTGTTCAAACTTTTCTATTAGCGTTATTAACAAGTGATAAAGTTCATTTTCTTCAGGACTGCGTTCTCGGTGCATTAAATCTTCCACAATTGCTAAAGCTTGTTCATTTTCTGCCTCAGTTTTAATAATTCTGGGAAGATATGCGTTTAATAACTCTTTGTATTTTTCTGGATTAAAAGTAAGGGTCATTTTTCCAATTATCCTTATCGTATTCTGCGTGAGTTAGGATATATTTAATATAAACTAATTGTCCTTCATAATCTATACTAACAATTAATCTGTATTTATTCCCTTTAATATTAAAAACTGTGAAATTACCAACAGCTTCAGCTTTTGGAAAAACCTGTTGTACTTCAATTAAGTTTGACCATTTCGCTTTACTAACAATCTTATACCAGTTGTTTAGTGCTTCCTGAGAATCTGCATGATTTTCTATATATTCCCTTAATATTCTAAAACTAATAATGTGCATCTTACTATCTATACCTACCAAATTTTCCCCATCTGCAAAACAAACCCCGGTAAAACATCATCACAATTAACAATTTCTGGACTTTCTAAACATTCCACATTTTCCCCAGGACGATAAATATAAACATGACGATTTTTCCTATCAATTAACAACCCCAACCGTATACCAGGTTCTTGCATATATTCCAACATCTTATCTTTTAAAGACTGCAAATTATCTGATTCTGATCTTAATTCAATCACCAAATCAGGACAAATAGGAGCAAATTTTTTCTGTTGTTTTGGTGTTAATGTGTTCCATCTATCTAACTTTATCCAGGAAGCATCAGGAGAACGTTCAGCACCAGTAGAAAGTTTAAAACCTGTACTAGAATCAAAACATATTCCTGTACCATCTGTTTCAGACCAAACATATAACTGTCCAGACAAATTAAAATTACGATTTCCTGTTTCTGAACCTGTAGGTGGCATAATTGATATTTCCCCGTATTTATTTCTTTCAATTTTTAAATCACTATTTAATTGACAAAACTCAAAAAACTGATCATCAGTCATTGATGAAGGCATTTGTAAAAACAAAGGAGATGAAAACATAACCATTTACCTCATCTAAATTAAAAATAATTCTAACAAAAAACCGTAGGGGTAGCGCCCCCGTGCCTACCCTGTGTGTCAACCGTAGCCCCCGTGCCTACCCCGTGTTTACCCCTATACCCTGATGTTTTAGGGCAACCACAGGGGGTTGCCCCTACGTTCTCTTTAAAAACTCCCGCAAACTCAACAAACTAGCAGTCTGACCCAAATCCAGAGGTAACATAGAAATCCCTTCCAAACGAGACTGTACCCAACCTTCCCCCCAATACCACTCATGAAAACCATCAATACCACCGCTGAGAATTAACCGCAGACAATTATTTCTCGCCACATCAACATGATGATGAATGGCAATTGGTCCAGTGTAAGTAGTAAAATCTAAACCTGGTGTTAACTTCTCAGGCATTCCTAAACCAAAACTTTGTCCAACTAACCATTTTTGCAGTTGAGCAGGAATTAATAAACTATCGTGAATAGCATCAGCAGATGCCGCAATTTCAATTCTAATTTGGCTTTGTTGAAAAGTACCTAGCATAATTAATTCGTAATTCGTAATTCGTAATTGGGCAAAAGGCAAAAGGCAAGAGGCAAAATATAAATATTCTTCCCCTGCTTCCCCTGCTTCCCCTGCTTCCCCTGCTTCCCCTGCTTCCCCTGCCTCCCCTGCCTCCCCTGCTTCCCCTGCTTCCCCATCTCCCCCTCTCCCCAGTTCCCTACACCCATTACAATATAAAAGTATCTTGTTAAGAATTGTAAGGTTTTTCATGGCAGATCAACTAATTAGAGCTACCGCAGCGGATGGAGGAATTCGAGCAGTGGGAGTAATTACCACCAGGTTAACCGAAGAAGCACGGGTGCGTCATAAACTTTCCTATGTAGCTACAGCAGCATTGGGAAGAACAATGTCAGCGGGTTTATTAATGGCATCCAGTATGAAACGTCCGGGTTCTAGAGTGAATGTGCGAGTAAAAGGAGATGGACCACTGGGTGGTATATTGGTAGATGCAGGTTTGGATGGTACAGTCAGGGGGTATGTTCAAAACCCATCCGCAGAATTACCACCCAATGCTAAAGGTAAACTAGATGTTGGTGGTGCTGTGGGTAACGGCTACCTCTACGTTGTCAGAGACATTGGTTATGGATATCCTTACTCTAGTACGGTGCAATTAGTTTCTGGGGAAATTGGTGATGATATCGCCCATTATCTGGTAAGTTCAGAACAAACACCTTCCGCTTTGGTTTTGGGTGTATTTGTAGGTTCAGAAGGTGTTACTGCTGCTGGTGGTATACTCATACAGGTTTTACCAAAAGCTGCCAGAGATGAAGCCCTAGTCGCCACATTAGAATCACGGGTTTCTGCTTTATCAGGGTTTACACCGTTATTACAAGCTGGGAAAAATTTACCTGAAATTTTTAATGATATTTTGGGAGACATGAGTTTAAGTATTTTCCCGGAAACTCAAATGTTGAGATTTAATTGTGGTTGTTCCTTTGAAAGAGTGCTAGGAGCTTTGAAAATACTGGGTGAAGCAGAATTACAAGATATGATTGTCAAAGATGATGGGGCAGAGGCAACTTGTGACTTTTGTGGCAATATTTACCAAGCTAATAGTGACCACTTGAGTCAATTAATTGTAGATTTAAGGGCGGAAGCATCTTCATCTGTCTAGGTATAGAAAAAGGCAAAATTTTTCAATTACTGGTGATATCTGTGGAGATAGATTATGAAAAAAATCACTTTTTAATCATAGAAAAGCAGGTTAGTATGGCAAAAATAGAAATCTGAGTCTGAAATAAATTGCTATTTAATTACTTTGGTGTGTGAGATGACAGAACGGGATATTTCAAATAATTGGTCTCCAACCAGAGCTAGAAAGCCGGATCAAAGTACACAATTATCCCGCACTCCAGAAGTCGGGACAACTCAATCATCTGGTGTCCCAGCTACTGGTTATAATGTTCAATCAGTGACTCAACAACAAGATCAAAATTCACAAGCCTTGGCTACAGATAATCACTCAGAGGCAAAATTTAATATTGGCAATGTACTTGATAAATTGCCTCGTTGGATGAAAAGTTGGGTGCTGTGGTCAATAGTTTTGACCTTAGTTCCTAGCGGTATAGGCTTTGTTTCTATGTCTATGCTGCTAAAACTACCATCCGCTCCTAACTGTCCGAAAATATTCTGGCCTTTGGCTAGTGCTTCAGTGCGGTTACATTGTGCTTCCCTAGCCGCTTCTAAGCAAAATGTAAATGATCTACTGCAAGCGATCGCCCTGGTAAGGGAATTACCCAAGGATCACCCACTCAGGGGACAAATTAATGATTTATTGGAAGAGTGGTCACGGGATATCCTCAAGTTAGCTGATGAGAGTTTTCAATCTGGGAATTTAGAAGAGGCGATCGCCACTGCTCGACAAGTTCCCCAAGACTTAGAAGCTAGGAACATCGTTGAAGAACAAATTACTAAATGGCAGTCTATCTGGACTCAAGCCGAAGAAATTTACCAAAAAACCCAAGAAGAATTACGGGAAAGACGCTGGCAGTCAGCTTTTATGATGTCATCGAAACTTCTCAGGGTGAGTAATAGATATTGGTCAACTACAAAATACGATGAACTCAATAATATTATTGTTACATCTAGGGAAGACGGTAATAAACTAGATGAAGCGGAAGGTTTAGCCAGAAGACGCTCAGTAGATAACTTACTCAAAGCGATCAAATTAGCCAACTCCATTAACTCCAATAGCTACTTATATCAAAAAGCCCAGGAATTAATTCCCGAATTTGGGCGGAAAATGCTGGAATTAGCAGAAGCGAGAATGGAAAGGAGAGATGCGGATACAGCTTTAGACATAGCCAGAAAAATTCCCTCAATTCCCGCACTACAAGCAGAAATTGATGATTTTATTGTTTTAGGTGAAGCCAAACGTAGCGCTTGGATCGGTACGGTTGCTGGTTTAGAAGTTGCCATTTCCCAAGCTAAACAAATAGACGCATCAAGGGAAGTATATAACGAAGCTCAAGAATTAATTGGAAAATGGCAAATTGAAATAGAAGACGTTTATCGTTTAGACAAAGCCAGAAATTTAGCCAGTCAAGGTACAGTTAATTATCTGAATGCAGCTATTTCTGAAGCTGAAATGATTCCCGATAATAACCCCCGTTCTCAAGAAGCGAAAAGAGAAATGAGACGGTGGCGTTCTCAAGTGGAATCTATCGAAGATCAACCTTTTATAGATCGGGCTGAACAAATGGCAACATTAGGGGATATTATTTCCTTACAATCTGCCATCGCCGAAGCCAGTCAAATCAGATATGGTAGATCATTGTATCCAACCGCCCAGAAAAAAATTAATAACTGGACAGGACAAATTCAACGTATTCAAGATCAACCAATCCTAGATGAAGCGCGAATGGTAGCTGCTAGTGGTGACTTGAATACAGCTATCAATAGAGCCAAAAGACTAGCTAACTCTGGTAGATCCTTAGCCGGTGAAGCACAAGCAGATATTGATTCTTGGCAAGAACAAATTCGCGCCGGAGACAACTGGAGACGTGCTAGGGAGATAGCTGTCACAGGAACACCACAAGCATTAGCAGAAGCAATCCGCATTGCTGATCGGGTATCTAACCGTAACATTCTGCGTATGGATGTAAATGTGGCTATTGATCAATGGAGTCGGCAAATCTTAGATATAGCACGTTCACAAAGTGAATACAATATTTCTCAAAGCATAGAAACAGCCAGGTTAATTCCTCGTGGTAGTTCTGCCTATAGTGACGCACAACAGGAAATTACAATTTGGAGAAGACTGTTAATACCTCCCACACCACCACCAGCTATATCCACCCCAGATTTACTAACACCTACTCCCTCATTTACTCCCGTACCCATTAGGGAACAAAATAATTTATAATTCGTAATTCGTAATTACAAGTTTCAATTATGGATCATGAATTATTGAGGGACAATTTTAATTTAATTTAATTTAATTTATCTTATTTTAAAATTATGTCCCTTTTTTATTGTTAATTTTTAATATCCAGTAGGAAGAGTTTCAAGTTAATAGACTTTTAAATCTTTTCCCCGTTCCCTACTATATTAATTCAAAAATACTGAACCATTATCCTGAATTCTCATTGCACTTCTATCTTGACTAATATCTGTGGTTGCTTGTAATTTCACCTCTAAATTACCGGTTTGGGAAGTAGTTATTGGTGTCACCATCAAAAAACCTCCATCTTCCCTTTGAAATGTTAATGTTATCGGTGTATTTAAACCGCGTAAATTCACATTTGACTTACCAGATAAAATTCTCGGTGGTGTGTCACCAATTACTTGATAAGTAATTTTAGTATTAGTATCATTAATCAACTTAACATTAGTTCTTCCATCTACCAAAGCAACTTTAGTAATTGGATCTTGTCTTTGTTCCGGTGCTGGTGGTTGTAATAAAGTAAAAGGAGGACGGGGTGGTAAAGCAGATTGTAAAAAGTCTGAATTTCTGCGTTGTGGAAACTGATTATAAGGCGGTTCATTAAAAATACTAGGAGTTACGCATTGACAAACCACCACAAATAGAAGCCAATGTTTTAGTTACTTGGCTAATAATCATGATTTTATCTCCTATAATTTATATCAGTATTATTTTTTCTACTATCAGTAATTACCTAGAAAATAATTAGGTTTAGCTGAATAAATTCCAAACCAAAGTAAATCAGGTACAAGGAATATAGATTTAAACCATTAAAAACAAAGTTATGATTTTTTATGGTTGCACTATATTTACACTAATCAGTAAATATTTTTGTCTCCATCTACCACAAGAGATATATTGTTAAATACAAGGAATATTATTATTAATACTCTTTAACACTTCCGCTTAAAGATATATTTTTATCCCAAAAAATTTATAAAAGTCAGGATCATTCTTTGCCAACTTCCTTAACCTTAATAACCTATACATAAACACAGCTTTTGCAGTTAATTTATCAATTACCTTCTTAAAAATTGTCCGTTTTGGATATTCAATCTCTTTTTGTAAATCAAAATATATTTGTTTGTCAGCTAAATTTGATTGTCCTTTTTGTATTTTATACCGCTCTATATTGTCTTTAAAGACAGGGAATTTATCTTCACGTTCAAATCTGACTGTCATTCCTATTTTTTCTGCTGCTAGTCCCATCACACAGCCTTCAGCATCATAAACTCCTCTGAGTTCAAATAAATAAGAAATCGTCTGCCACATCTGGAAAAACTCTTTTTCTAATCCATTTTCTCCCTTCATAGAAAACATAAATTCATGCCACCATTGCACTTTTTGAAGATCAATATTTAGTTTCTGGGCTACTTCTTCTATAACTTGAATTTGTTTTTGATCTTTAATATTAGAACTTAGATGTTTTAATAAATTACAACCAGCTTTAGCTGTGATTCCAGCTTGCAAGTTGATTTCTTGGATCGCGGGTCCGATGATTCTAACATCAGAATCTAAAAACGTACAGCTTTCAAATAGAGACAGAGATTTTTCAAGTACAAAACGTTTATCATGATAACCTTTTACGCTTTGAATGTGATGTTTAAATGCTAATACATGGGGAAAATCCTGAAAATACTCTGGTTTATCAGTCAAAACGCATAAACTTGTGCCAGGTATATGCTGCTGAATGTCCTGAGCTAGTATTCTTGCGTGATGACGATATCTATTACCCACAGCTAAGGTACAAAAACAGAATTTTTTGAATGTATCCATAATTTCCAGATTTATCTATTATGAAAGAAATGATTTATTTAAGACTTTCCACTCTGTTACCTACTATACCATAACTGGTAAAATCACAGTAAAAGTAGTACCTTTACCAACAACACTATCAACTAGAATTTGTCCTTGATGATGTTCTACAATAGCTTGGGCGATCGCCAGACCTAAACCCGAACCAGTGGTACTTTTTTTACTTTCTTGACCTTGATGACTACGGGCTGGATCTACACGGTAAAATCTATCAAATAACCGAGGTAAAGACTCACTAGGAATACCAACTCCCGTATCACTAACTTTGATTTGTAAATAAGCACCCCCATAACGATTTCCCGAAAGTCTTTGTAATTCAACATCTACATTTCCTTGGTTGGGCGTATACTGTAAAGCATTACCAATTAAATTAGTAAATAACCTCACCAATTCATCCCAATTCCCCATCACATTTAGCCAATTTTCCTGTAAAGTCGGCTCTAACTCTAAAGGAGAATCAACTAAATTTAGACTAAGATTAATTTCCTTTTCCTTAGCTAATATCTGTAATTCTTCCACCACTTCTATCAACAAAGCATCCAACGGACAAAGGGAAAAAACATCTTGACTAATACCACTATCTTGCCTAGCTAAAAATAATAAATCATTTACTAATCTTCCCAAACGTTGAGTTAATCTTTCTATTAACTTCAACTGTTGACGATAATCAGAAATACTGCTCATTTCTGAATCTAAATCAGTCAATGCAACTTGTACATTCGTTTGAATTAAAGCAATAGGACTTCTCAATTCATGGGAAGCATCAGCGGTAAATTGTTTCAGACGTTGATAAGACTCACCCACCGGTTCCATAGCTTTACCAGAAAGAAACCAACCACTAGCAGCTACAGAAATTACCATTAAACCAGTACCCAAAGCTAAATCAAAAATTAACAACCTACTGGGTTTAGTCACCTCAAACCAAGGATGACTAACACGCAGATATCCTAAAACCTGTCTTCCCATTTCTACCCGATGGGTAACTTGTCTTAACAACAGTTCCGAGTCTCCCCATCCCCCCATACTTGATAAACGCACAGTTTCACCCAGATGATTACCATGAATGGGAATATTTAAAGGTTCAGAAAAAGTTGACCACTGTAATTCACCAGTAGGACTAAACCATTCTAAGTCTATACGGTCATCTTCATTATTATCAGCATTATTGCGAAAACTGGCTTCTATATTGACCCGTAATTGATGAGATTGAAAATTTACAGGTTCAATCACTAAGGATCTTTCCACCACTTCCACCACATGATTTAAAGTATCATCAATTCTTTCTACTAAAGTGCTGCGGACATATAAATATACTCCAGTGGCAAACAAGAGTAGTAGAATAGCAGTAACAGCAGTGTACCAAATGGCAAGACGGCGACGGGTAGCTTGAAACATATTTATTAAGCATTCAGCTATCAGTAGTCAGCTATCAGCAGTCAGATATTGGCTGTAAATAGTTGACAAGGAGAGATTTTTGGATTCATCTTTGTATCTGTTTTACCCCAATTCGGCTGTAGAAAGCGAAAAACTGTGATCAGTGATTTTAAATCTTTCTTAACCAAAAATTACTATAGTGATTAACTTAATTAAGTTAACTGATGGTCTTCCCTTTGCCGTTTGATCAACGAATCCTGATTATATGGTAGTAGCCAAGACAGTTAGGACATGATTAATCCTTGATTAGTCCTTGAAACTTACTATATAACAAGGCTTTCCCTCCTGCCTTCTGCCTCCTGCTATACAACGGATGACATCTACTGACCTGTGAATAACTATGGCAAAATCTAAAAAAAATACCCCCAATAATATTGATCTTAATGATCCAACACTATACATAAACCGTGAGTTAAGCTGGTTAGAGTTTAATAGTAGAGTTTTACATGAATCTTGCGATGAACGCACACCACTCTTAGAACGTCTGAAATTTTTAGCTATTTTCAGTTCTAACTTGGATGAATTTTTTATGGTGCGTATTGCTGCCTTAAAACAACAGGTAGAAGCAAAAGTTAATTTGTTAACTCCTGATGGACGCACACCACAACAACAATTAGAGGATATTAGATTAACTCTCAATCCTTTAGTAGCAAAACATAGTGAACAGTTTAAAAAAGTTTTACAGCCTTTATTAGTTAATCATGGAATATATATTCTTGATTACATAGAGCTAAACTTGGAGCAGCGTAGTTATTTAGATAAATATTTTAAAGACAATATCTTTCCCGTTCTCACCCCCCTAGCAGTTGATCCAAGTCACCCGTTTCCCTATATTTCTAATCTCAGTTTAAATTTAGCAGTAGTGGTAAAAAATCCAGACACAGAAGAAGAATTTTTTGCCAGAGTTAAAGTACCTAAAGTATTACCAAGATTCATACCCTTACCGACAGAATTAAGGAAAGATGAAAATGGAAAAGTCGTCTACTGGAAAGGAGTACCGCTAGAACAGGCGATCGCCCACAACTTAGAACACCTATTTCCAGGTATGAACATCATCGAATGTCATCCCTTCCGCATCACCCGTGACGCTGACTTAGAACTAGAAGAAGACGAAGCAGACGACTTACTACTAGCTATTGAACAAGAACTGCGGAAACGAAGAATGGGAGGAACACCAGTCAGATTAGAAATTCAATCCCAAACACCAGAAATATTGCGTTCTCGGTTATTACAAGACTTAGAATTAACAGAAAGCGACGTTTACCAAGTAGATGATCTCTTAGGACTCAGGGATCTGATGTATTTCATGTCCTTACCATTACCAGAACTCAAAGATCCACCACGTCAGTCTGTAGTACCCCCCCGTTTACAACGTTTGCGAGAACCAAACATAGATCCCAACATCATGGAAATGGAAGAAGGTAAAGACTTCTTTTCCGTGATCCGTGAAAGAGACTTACTGGTACATCACCCCTATCAATCATTCAGTGGTACAGTAGAAAAATTTATCACCCATGCAGCCTGGGACCCCAACGTTTTAGCCATCAAAATGACTCTTTACCGGACTTCCGGTGACTCACCCATTGTTAACGCTTTAATAGCCGCCGCAGAAAACGGTAAACAGGTTTCCGTGTTAGTAGAATTAAAAGCCAGGTTTGATGAAGAAAACAACATCTACTGGGCCAGAAGGCTAGAAAAAGTCGGTGTACACGTCGTTTATGGTTTAGTAGGCTTAAAAACCCACAGCAAAATAGTATTAGTAGTCCGCCGCGAAAAAGACCGCATCCGTCGTTATGTACATATCGGTACTGGTAACTACAACCCCAAGACAGCCAGATTATATACAGATTTAGGTTTGTTAAGTTGTCGGGAAGAACTAGGGGCAGATTTAACCGATGTCTTTAATTTTCTCACTGGATATTCTCGTCAAAAAACCTATCGCCAGATATTAGTCGCCCCTGTAAATATGCGCGATCGCTTTTTAGAACTCATTAACCGGGAAGTAGAAAACGTTCAGAATGGTTTTTCTGGGCGCATCGTTGCCAAAATGAACTCCTTGGTTGATCCAGAAATTATCAACACCCTTTACAACGCTTCCCGTGTTGGTGTACAAATTGACCTCATCATTCGCGGCATTTGTTGTTTACGTCCGGGAGTCAAAGATATTAGCGAAAATATCCGCGTCATGAGCATAATTGGCAGATTTTTAGAACATTCTCGTATTTTCTACTTCTACAACAATAGCCAAGAGGAAATTTTCATTGGTAGTGCTGACTGGATGCGTCGTAATTTAGATCGGCGAGTAGAAGTAATAACCCCCATCCAAGATCCAGATATAGCTAAAGACTTACAGGAAATTCTGGGAATCATGTTAGCTGATAACCGCCATGCTTGGGACTTACAACCAGATGGTACTTACATTCAAAGAAGGCCTGGTGATGACTGTCCAGAAGCCAATTCCCAAAAAATCCTCATGTCTATGGCTTTACCATCCAATAGCATCACCTGAGTGAAGAGGGGTGATGGGGTGATGG
>RDXV01000256.1 GCA_004292695.1 Nostocales cyanobacterium
AAAACTCAGTTATGATAGCAGTCGGTTTGAAGATGAAACCATCAACAGAATGTTAGGACATTTGCAAACATTGTTAACAGCAATTGTAGAAAATCCTCAAGTAATAATTAAGAATTTACCAATATTAACAACATCTGAAAAACAAACAATATTAACAGAATGGAACAATACGCAAACAGAATATCCTATTGATAAATGTATTCATCAACTATTTGCAGAACAAGTGGAAAAAACCCCGGATGCAGTTGCAGTAGTATTTGAAAAACAACAATTAACTTATTCAGAACTAAATCAAAAAGCAAATCAGTTAGCACATTATTTGATCTCTTTGGGAGTAAAAGTAGAAAGTTTAGTAGGAATTTGTGTAGAACGTTCTGTGGAAATGATAGTGGGAATTTTGGGAATATTAAAAGCAGGTGGTGTGTATGTTCCCTTGGATTCAGAATATCCTACAGAAAGATTAAAATTCATGTTAGAAGACACACAATTAAAAGTGTTACTAACTCAGGAATCATTAGTTAACAAACTACCAGAAAATAACACAAAAATTGTTTATTTAGAGAGAGATGCTCAGATAATTTCTCAACATAGTCAGAACAATATTAACCTAGAAATCACAGTAGATAATTTAGCTTATGTGATTTACACATCAGGTTCAACAGGAACACCCAAAGGAGTAAAAGTAATTCATCGTGGTGTAAATCGTTTATTGTTTGGAATTAATTACATTCAATTAGATGAAAAACAAAGATTTTTACAACTAGCACCAATATCATTTGATGCTTCAACCTTAGAAATTTGGGGAGCATTATTGCATGGTGGTTTATGTGTACTATTCCCTGATAAAATTCCCACAGCGGAAAAATTGGGTCAATTTATAGACGAATATGAAATTAATATATTATGGCTAACTGCTGCATTATTTAACTCAATTATTGATGAAAAAGCAGAAAGTTTACTAGGAATTAAACAGTTGCTTATCGGAGGGGAAGCACTATCAGTAACTCACGTCAAAAAAGCACTAGAAAAACTACCAAATACACAAATAATTAACGGATATGGACCAACAGAAAGCACAACATTTACCTGTTGTTATCATATTAGGAAATTAGAAAATATTAAGGAATCAATTCCTATCGGTAAACCAATAGGAAATACCCAAGTTTATATATTAGATAACAACTTACAACCATTACCAGTAGGAGTACCAGGAGAATTACATATAGGTGGTGCAGGTTTAGCAAGAGGTTATTTAAACCGTCCTGAACTTACAGCACAGACATTTATAAATAACCCCTTTGATAATGGAAAAACCAAACTGTATAAAACAGGGGACTTAGTAAGATATTTAGAAAATGGAAATATTGAATATATAGGAAGAAGCGATAACCAAGTTAAAATACGAGGTTTCAGAATTGAGTTAGGAGAAATAGAAAACGCAATCAGTCAAAATGAAGATGTACAAACATCAGTAGTTGTAGTTAGAGAAAATAACCCCGGATATAAACAATTAGTTGCTTATATCGTTTCTGAAAATACATTAGAAACCAGCGAAATTCGACAATATTTAAAAGGTAAATTACCAGAGTACATGATACCCAGTGCTTTTGTATATCTGGAAAGTTTACCATTAACACCTAATGGAAAAGTAGATAAACGTGCTTTACCTTTACCAACAATAAATGCAGAAATAGCAGATAATTATGTTGCACCTCGGACACCCACAGAAGAAATACTAGCAGCAATTTGGCAACAATTATTAAAAGTTGAAAATGTGGGAATTAATGATAATTTCTTTGAATTGGGGGGACATTCCTTACTTGCAACCCAGTTAATATCCCGTATTCGTAGTAGTTTCCAAATTGAGTTACCCTTGCGTAGTTTGTTTACGACTGCAACTTTAAGGGAATTGGCGGAATTAATTCAGCAAAAACAACAGGAAAAGGCAGATATAGTTTATACTCCTATTTTACCCAGGGGTGAAAATGCAGAGTTACAGCTTTCTTTTGCACAACAACGTTTATGGTTTTTGAATCAGTTAGAACCTGATAATTCTTCATACAATATACCTGTAGCTTTGCGTTTGCAAGGTAATTTAGAATTTGCTGCTTTAGAAAAAAGTTTCACAGAAATCATTAGTCGTCATCAAGCATTACGGACTAATTTTACAGCAGGAGAGGGAACAGCAAAACAAGTCATTAGTACAGGGGAAAAATGGCAATTATCAGTTATTGATTTACAGAATTTAGATAAAGAAACACAGGAAAAAACAGTTCAAGAATTAGTTATTGAACAAGGAATTAAACCTTTTAACTTAGCTAATGAATTCTCAATTAGAGCAAGTTTAATAGTTTTATCAGAGACGGAATATATATTAAGTGTTTGTATCCATCATATTGTTGCTGATGGTTGGTCTATGGGGGTTTTGGTAGATGAACTGGTGACATTATATAATGCTTATGTTCAAAGTCAAGAATCTCCTTTAGCACCTCTACCAATTCAATATGCAGATTTTGCAATTTGGCAACGTCAATGGTTACAAGGAAATGTTTTAGAAAATCAATTAAACTACTGGAAAAAACAACTAGAAAACGCACCAACATTTTTAGAATTACCCACAGATAAACCCAGACCGGCGTTACAAACTTTTGCGGGTGCATATCAAGAGTTTACATTATCAAAAGATATTACAGACAAGTTAATCAAACTAAGTCAACAGTATGGTGTAACTTTGTTTATGACTCTTTTAGCAGGGTTCAAAACCTTACTGTATAGGTACACAGAACAAACAGATATATTAGTTGGTTCACCAATTGCTAACCGTCATCATAAAGAAATAGAAGGGTTAATTGGGTTTTTTGTGAACACTTTGGTACTGCGAACAGATATTTCTGGTAATCCTAAATTTCATGAGTTATTAACTCGTATTCGTTCTACCGCATTATCAGCTTATGCACACCAAGATTTACCCTTTGAAATGCTGGTGGAAGTGCTACAACCAGAACGAGATTTGAGTCACTCACCGTTATTTCAGGTGATGTTTATTTTGCAAAATACCCCAGATTCAGAAATAGAATTGACTGGTTTAAAGGCGACTTCTTTAACAATGGAAACCGCAACTGCTAAGTTTGATTTAACTTTGTCAATGAAACATTCTGATAGAGGATTAGAGGGGGTTTGGGAATATAATACTGATTTGTTTGATAGCAGTACAATTGAAAGAATGACAGGACATTTTATCACTCTGTTATCAGCAATAGTTGTTAATCCTCAAGAAACTATTAATCAACTACCATTATTAAATTCAGCAGAAAAACAAGATTTATTAGTTACTGGAAATGGTGGAAAAATAGATTATCCTCTAGATAAATGTTTACATCAAATATTTGAAGAACAAGTAACAAAAACACCTGATATTATAGCGGTTGAATTTGCAGATCAAAAACTCACCTATCAACAATTAAATAACCGCGCTAACCAACTAGCAAATTATCTCATTTCTCTAGGAGTAAAAGCAGATGTCGTAGTGGGAATATGTGTACAACGTTCTCTAGAAATGATAGTGGGGATATTAGCAATATTAAAAGCCGGCGGTGCATATTTACCCTTAGATCCAGAGTATCCCATAGAACGTTTACAGTTCATGGTGGAAGATGCAAACATACCCGTTTTAATCACCCAAACATCATTAAAATCACAATTTAATCAATATCAAGGTAATATTATCTGTGTAGATACAGACTGGTCAGTAATTTCCCAATACAGTGGAGAAAATACCAACCCGCAAGTACAACCCCAGAATTTAGGATATGTAATTTATACGTCTGGTTCTACGGGTAACCCCAAGGGTGTGGCCATGAGTCAAAAAGCGTTAGCTAACTTGATTTTCTGGCAAGTTGAAAACTTTAAAGCTACCAGTAATAACCGCACATTGCAATTTTCCCCAATTAGTTTTGATGTTTCTTTTCAAGAAATTTTCTCTACATGGCATTCTGGCGGTACATTGGTATTAATTACCGAAGAAATGCGCCTAGATGCAGTAGCATTACTAGGTTTTATTGAAGAACACAGAATTGAAAGATTATTTATACCCTTTGTCGGGTTGCAGCAAATAGCAGAAGTAGCAGTTAGTCGGGAGTTCTGCACCACTTATCTACAGGAAATCATCACCGCAGGGGAACAGTTACAAATTACTCCTAGCATTGCCCAATGGTTAAGTAAACTTACCAATAACTGCACATTGCACAACCACTATGGACCATCGGAAACTCATGTAGTTACAACCTATACCTTAACAGGGGAAGTAGAAACCTGGCCATTATTACCTCCTATCGGCCGCCCCATTGCCAACACTCAAGTTTATATATTGAATAAACAACTACAAATAGTG
>RDXV01000084.1 GCA_004292695.1 Nostocales cyanobacterium
GCGGTCTTTCAAAACCAAGGTTGGGACGGTCTACCACTTCCTCTAAAATATCTCTTAGATATCAAGATGCAACCTCCTCTAAGATACAAGGTTGGGTTGTTAGCGTTAGCGTTGCGAAGCAATGAAACGAAACCCAACAAATACGTTGAGTTTACGTTGGGTTTTACTTCGTTCAATCCAACCTACGGAAAAATGGCTAAGGTATTGACTAAAGAAACATATTATCAAACATGATCAAATCAGGTTAATGTGTACTGAATTTGACGCAAATAAGTAGTCATAAACAAGTAGTCATACAAAATAAATTTTATATTTGAAATTTTATATTTGAGAGAGGAAACTATTAACAGGGAACGGGTAAAAGATCAGAAATACAAAGATGTTTGTTTGCACCAAAAGTGTTTAATTAATTTTGCTCAGGTACTTATTTATTTTTATTGCCAGATAAAAATCTACCCAATAAAGAAGCAATATTTACAGCTGTAACCACTGATTTAGGATGGGATTTATTTTCTGGTTCAATTTTCAAGGCTTTTGCATATTTCAGGGCTAGTTGATGTTCTGGGTTGAGTTTTAAGGCTTGACGGATATACACTTTAGCCATACCGGGAAAATTTTGTTGAAAATGTACTACTCCTAACAAGGCATAAAAATTACTGTTGTTTGGGTCTAATTTGATTGCATCCCTTAATTCTTGCACGGCTAACGCCCATTGTGATTGCTGTTGATACTGAATAGCTCGTTCATAGTGACGTTGAGCATAGTTAGTGTGTTCATGGACTGGTTCTTTTTCTGCTGGCAGTTTGAGATTAACTATTGTTGCTTCTGGAACAGGGACAATTGACTTAGAATCATAAGCAATGCTCTGGGTTTCTTTAACAATATGATCTGAAAATGATAGATAAAATAAATTTAGTTGGTTGATACATTTGGTGACACTATGAAATTGCCGAAGTGATTTATACTGTCCTAATGCGTAAGAATTAATTGCCTGTTCATAAAAAATTTCTACTTCTTGCACAGACATGGAATCTGTTTCTAGATGGAGAGAATTTTTGATACTAAAAACGGCCTTGCTACTTAGTTTAGATGCTTTGAACTTTAGCTTTGCTAAAATTTCTTTCCGCGTTTTTGCTTGTTTTAATTGTTGATAAGCGGGGTTTACTAAACGGGTGAGGATGATTTCTGCTAATTCTTGTTCTGGTTTATCACCAACAATAAAGTTATCTGGGTGCAACAATTTGGCTAAAACATAGTAACGCTTGGTGATTTGACGGTCATCAGCATTTAGGGAAACTCCCAAGACAGAATAAGGGTCAATCAGTAGTTCTAATATTTCTAAAGGTAGGGTTATTTGGGACATATTTTTGTATTACTTTTGTAATTTATGTAATCTACGAGTAAAGGCTGCATAACAGCTAATTAAGCTTTAATAAGGTAATTTTAAAACCAGAGGTTCAATTCTAGGACTTAGGTATAGGAGATTAATGTCAAAATAGTAGATTTGTACCTAAGTAATGGTCTTAGTTGATATCCTCCGTATTATCTACTAATTTTAAATAAGATTACCCAATATGTCCCTCGCTGTTAGATGGTAATTTTAAGGGGATTTACTTAGCTGTTCACGATGGGCTGATGAACTTCAGCTAAATTTATACAATAATTTCAGGTATGTGTTTTAGTTTGTGGAATTGTCAGCATTTGGCTAACAGATGGAAGTGTTCAGTTTTTTCCAGTTCAGAGGAGAAATTTTCATGTTCGCTAATGACAGGAGCATTGGATGAGCTTTGAGGTAAATGAGGTACAGAAGTCAATGACAAACTGATCGCTGAATATGGAATCTTAAATGCCTACCTGGAAATGAGCATCTATGATTAAACTAAGTATGATGCAATTGTAACTGTTTGATTGTAAATATTTTGACATTTGGAGATGAATGAGAACAATGTTAACTAAACGTAAAAGTCGTAGTATTGCAGCTATTTTAGCCTTTTCTGGTACTCTCAAAATTGCAGG
This sequence comes from Nostocales cyanobacterium, assembly GCA_004292695.1. Classification (GTDB taxonomy): domain Bacteria; phylum Cyanobacteriota; class Cyanobacteriia; order Cyanobacteriales; family Nostocaceae; genus Okeanomitos. Next base: position 2,017 of record RDXV01000084.1, read on the forward strand.
TTTACATAAATTTTATTTAGGACAACCATTATGGGGAATTTTGTATGTATTGTTATCTTGGACACCGATTCCCAGGGTAGCTAGTGCTATAGAAGGTGTTTGGTATTTAGCGCAAGACGAAGAGAGTTTTAATAGAAACTTTAATTTTGGTCAATCTATGATTAAAGATTCATCACAAGTTCAAAATCAAGTAGAATCTATTGCTAATGCTTTACGTGAATTAGATGCTTTACGTCAAGAAGGCTTAATTTCTGAGTATGAATTTGAACAAAAACGTCGTCAGATGTTAGATCAGATTTCTTGATTTCATTTTCATCTAATTAATCCCATGAATAAGTGGCTACCTGTAAATTTCAAATTACAAAAGTTACGCTCTAAATTACAAAATGATCCCTATTATCGCTTTCAGTCTGGGGAAGAAGTGCAGATGGCGGCACAGTTGGGTATGTTTATTGATGTTAACCAAGCAACTGTGGATGATTGGTTGCGTTTACCAGGTTTGTCTATTCACCAAGGACGGGCGTTGGTGGAGTTATCAAAATCAGGGGTAAAATTTTATTGTCTTGAAGATATTGCTGCGGCTTTGAGTGTTCCTGTTCAAAGATTAGAACCTTTCAAACCTTTGCTTAATTTTAGTTACTATGATCAAGAATCTTTAACTCATGCTACACAAATAAACCCAAATTTAGCTACCTTAGAAACTTTGTTGAAAATTCCTTTGATTGATGTATCTTTAGCGCAGGCCGTGATTGAAAATCGGTTAACTAATGGTTGTTATCGGAACTTAGTTGATTTTCAACAACGGCTGGGACTTTCTGGGGAATTTATCGCCCAATTGATGTATTATTTACGATTTTAGAGGTGACTAATTATCAATTAAATTAAGCCAATTCTATTTAAAGGCCAAAAACGAAATGTGGCACGGCCAATGATGTTTTTTCTGGGTAAAAAACCCCAGTAACGGGAGTCATTACTATCATTACGGTTGTCTCCCATCACAAAAAGTTGATCTGTAGGTACTTCCACTGATGGAAATGGTTGATTTGCTGGTTCAGCAATGTAGTCTTCTGGTATGGGTTGGTTGTTGATGTAAACTTTGCCTTTAATTACACTGATGGTTTGTCCGGGGATGGCAATGACTCGTTTAATAAATGCTTGATTGTGATCGTATCCGCGACGTTCTAATTCTGGGGGTGTATGAAAAACAACGATGTCACCGTTTTTTGGTTGTTGAAAATGGTAGGACAATTTTTCTACGACTAGGCGATCGCCTATGTGTAGAGTTGGGTACATTGATTCTGAGGGAATTAATCGGGGTTCAGCAATAAAGGTTCTAATCAGGAGTGCTAAACCTAAAGCAATGGCAATTAAATTAATGTTTTCTCGCCAATCACGCCATTTTGTTTGATTTTTATGTTTTGTAGTTGTACTGTTTTCTTGAATATTATTTTCTTGATCATTCATATAATTTTGCAGCCATTGTTAAGTTTGCACTATTTTAACTATTTATAATTCCCAAGGTAGAATTATTAGTATTTTAGCACTGTACAAACCCATACAAATAATCAGATTCTTCAGATTATTACTCAATAGTTATTTCTGCTGAATTCTGATTTAAGGTTTGCTCAATATTATCATTATTTTGATCATGATCAAGATCATGATCTTCATGGGGCTGAGATTTAGCTTTAGCGGTAATTACTTCTGTGGGGCGGAGAATTTTATCACCCCAACGAAAACCGCGACGCACTACTTTAGTAATTGTTTGATCGGGAACATCACTTCTTTCTTCTTGATCCACTACACGACAAAAATTAAAATCTGGTTCTTTACTTGTTAATTTGATAGGTACTAATTGACGTTTTGCTAAGACACTAAGAAATTTACGATTAACTGCGGCCACAGAACGAGGTAAACGTGAAATAAATTCTGGACTAGGTTGGGGGTGACTTTCCAGATATCGTAGTAATGCTTCTATGGCATCAGCTACTTCTAAAAGTTCCAAAAATAAGTCTTCAGTTTGAGAAGTATTTTGAGTTTTTTGTTCTCGTAAAGACTGTTGTAATTGGACATTTTCTTTTTTGATTTCGCCAATTTGCTGCATAAGTAAAGCACGCATTTCTTGGCTAATTACATAACTGGAGTTTAATTCAGACACGGTATATTTATTTAGATAAGATAGCTAAAATTTTGTTAGCCCAAGCGTTTACTTGAGGATGACTATGATTAATTAATGACTGACAAAGAGTGATAGCTCTATGTAATTGTCCACCCATTTGGTAGGCTTTAATTAAACAGATTGTCGCCTTGAGATAATTTTGGCTATGGGTTTCTGGACAAGCTGTACAGTAATCCTCTAAATATTTTATCGCCTTTGGGTAACGTCCTTCTTTACAAGCTGCTATTCCAGCGGTAAATAATTCTGATAAAGACAATGGTAGAGCTTCTCTTTCTTGTTTTTGTTGTTGGAGAGCTTGGGCGATCGCCTGATCTAAACCATCAAATTCTGCTAATAAACTTAAACTAGGTACAGGTTGTTGTAAAGATGATAAATCACTCCACTGAAATTCTTGAACAGGAGGTAAAATTGGACGTAAATAATCTGCAATAATCCTTTCTTCTGTTTTCATCAAGATTTTTTGAGCTTTAGCAATTACATCTATTGGATACTGTTGACGCTTCATAGCTAAAGCGACAGCTTGAGTAATTTCTGCTTTAGATGCAGTTTGAGATACACCTAAAATATCATAGGGATTGTATTCCATATTTTTTCTATCTATCCTAATTATTCAATGTTTTTACAGGTAAATATTTACTTGAATAACATAATGTCTAACATAATTTCTAACATAATTTTAAACTCCGGTAAATTTCTTGGAAAGCTGGTTCATGGGGACAAATTTCATAAGCCCAAACACCTAATTGTAAAATCAATTCTTGATCATGTAAACGGTTTTGTTGAATACCTTTAATAATCATATTTAAGAAAAACTCAGCGACAATATAGCGAACTCGTTCCCGTTTAGAAAATTTAGCTTTTTTGAGCATAGCCTCATATTGCTCTACTTGAAATAAACGGTTAATTTCTTTAATTTCCTGGGATAATTCCACATTATCTATCATGTCAAGAACAATGGTATTATCTCGATCAATAATCTGCAATTCTTGTAATTCTGCCAAGGCTTGATTAAGAGAGATTTTGTCATTAACTATTTTCTGTCTCACCTCTTCTGCTTTATATTCTGTATAGTAACTTTTGACTGATATACTTTTTGGTAAAATCTCATAACAGAAGTTAGCAAATTGTAAATTTTCCTCAAATTCCACAATTACTTGCCGTTGCAAATTAAATAATTTCTCTATTTCTTGTTGCCAATCTTGATGGTATTTAATTTCCTCTCGTACTGATTGTAAAGGTGTCATTGCTAAACGCCATCTTTGTTGTTGTAGCTGATAGCAACCTTCGTAATATTTTAGTAGTTGATCAGCAAATTTTTCAGTTTTATTACTAGGTTGATTTTGTGGTTTAATATTAATTGCCCGTTGAATATCCCCCTCTAAACAAGCAGCGACAGCTAAACCCCAAGGAGTATAAAGGGAAGACAAAGTTAGATCCCCTGCGGGTATATTATCCACTAATAAACTTTGCCAATGTTGGGAAAAATACTCATAACAACCAGGTGTAATAAACAGATTATTTACTTGTTTTCCTAAATGAGCCGGTTCACCCATAAATTTTAAAGCTACTGATTCTCGCCTGTAATAATCACGTAAGTTAAAATAAACTTCTAAATCATAATTTTTAATTTGATCAATTGCTGCTTCTAAAGGGCGTTTTAAATTTAAAGATAAAGCTAAAAAATCAACTTTCTCATCCCCCAACCAAGGCAAATTTTGTAAACTGTTATCTACAGTGAGATTAGCTAAAGCAGTTGATAAGGATATAATCAAAGTATCTAATTTTTCAGGATTTTTTTGAGAACAATAATAATTAGCCACAACCCAGTTATGTAAAGTATCAATCTGGGGATTTTCTAGCCAACTGTTTTGAGTATGTTGAGTTATTTGATCCCAGTTTGAACTTTGCCAAATTAATTTTTCTAAACTAGGTTGAATATATTTTTTCAGGTTAGTTTCTACAAGGGGATGTGGTGCAAATTTTTTGAGAAACTCTTGACTTACATTCTTTGCTGTTGGTAAGTCTGCTGCTGCAACTAAATCTTCTATTTGTTGAAGATAAACAATATGTTGCTGTTGGGAAATACGGTTAAGAATTTGTGTTTGTTCAACTACTAAAGGATGAGAAATTTTCTCCCATTCTTGATATGCTGCTTGTAAATTACCTTGGTGAGCAAATACAAATCCCCGCAGATAACCAGCTTGTTGTCCTGGTAAATTTTGTAAATAAAATATTGCATTATCCCAATCTTGGGTTTTAATAGCTAATATACCTAAACGAAGTTGACAATCTGTAGAATTAGAGATGAGAGATTTTGCTTGTTCATAGTGAGATTTAGCTGTTAAGAAATCACCTTTTTTTTCTGCCACTAAACCATGAGCAAATATTTCTCTACCTTGAATTCTTAATTTTAGTTTTCTTTGTAAATCAAATCCATCACTACGGGGGAAGCTAATTAATGCTTCTTCCAAAATAGACAGTGCTACTTTTAATTTACCTTCACTTTCAGCATGACTAGCTTTCTCTAAAGCAGAGTGATAATTTTCTTCTTGATAAACTTGACCTTGAATATCAGAAATTGCTTGTTTAATAAATTCGTTATTATATATGTAACCTGCTTCTTTATAAAGTGAAATTGCACTTTTAAAAAAACGATTATCAGCTTGAGTTTTAGCTTGTCTAACTAATAACTGAAACTTTTGTCTTTTGCTTACTTCTTGCTGATATTTATGAATTAGTTCTGATATTTGTGGTTCAAAAATTACCTGAGATGCAAGATGATAAATGGCAATCGCACTGGTGAGAGATGTTATATTCAAAGGATCACCAGTATCATTTTTCAAAATTGATTCTGCTTGATTTATCAGTTTATCAGCTTGGGTAACTTGACTACGCCATTCTCCTAGCTGTTTTTGTAAACTTTCCAGTAAGTTAGCAATTAAAAATTTACCTACCAATTTTTGCCATAAATTTGATTTTTCCTGCCATTGATTTAAAGCGGTTTCCGCAATTTTTACAGCTTCTCGAAATTTCCTTTGTTGTGCTAGTTGTTGGGATTTATGACTAGCTGTCTTTAAACTATCAATATTCATTGAATTTGCTCCCGACAGTTAGGAATTTTTAATTTATCTCCTACCTGAATAAAGTAATTATTCCGACTTTCTAAATTAGGGTTAGCCTCTGCGATTAATTTCCACGCACTAGCTTTACCACATACTTTCTCAGCTATTAAACCTAAATTATCCCCACTTTGGACGGTATATATATGATCTGGATTCTTATTTTCATTTTGTGACTGCGTGAGAGATTCTTGATTAACAACTACGGTAGGATTACTATTAATCATATTGGCTGTATACTGATTTTTAATCAGAATCAAACTACTTAATGCTCCTAAGCCAATACCCAGCAGTAAAATTAACACACCCAAAGCCAATGTCCAATTATTATATATTTTTTTAGGAACAATTTTTTCTACAGTTGGTAATTCTTGCAAACTACGAATTAAAGATAAATCCGTTTCACAATTAGGGCAGTTTTTACCTTCAATTTCTTTATATCCACACACGGGACAATCAATTTTTATACTCATCTTTTTAACCCTGTGACAATACTATTATTAGGTAGTTCTTGATTCAACCAATGTTCTACTTCTGGTTGTAATTCTGGTAATAGTCTTTCTGCTTCTTTGATATCACCATTTTTCATTGCCATTAATAACCGAGACAGTTTATCAGACATTGCATTTGCTTGGGTAGGTGCTACAACTTTTGCTTGTTGAATGGCAATAATACAAGCTTGTACTACCTGTACTTCCTCTGGCAGTTTACCCAGTTCTTGTTTAGTTTCTTCACTGTAATATTTCATTCCATCCAGGTTATTATTATCAATGGCAGCTTGTAATTCTTGACTGAGTTTTTGTAATTTTTCCTGCTGGGGTTTTAGAATCATAAAACTACAAAGTTTGAGAAGGCGTTCGCAATCTCCCACTATAGTTTCTGCTTCTAGTCTTTCTGAAGACATATTAACTTGGAATTTTTGCAAATTTTCCTCAGCTTGAATCAGTAAATCTTGATTTTCTTCCCCAGTAATAGGGTTAATAATTTGATTAGCTAACTTGACTACGGGAACTGCTAATTTTAAAGCCTCTTCTACACCATAAGCTGTTAAATTCTGATTGTTTAATTCTTTAATTCCTGTTTCTAATTCCTGATAGATTTTTTCATCTGCACGACCGCGAGAAAATACACAACTTACTCTCACTGAAGGATCATTTTTTAAAGTTGCTGTCATCCGCAAATCATTATTTTGTTCATCTAGTTCTAAATTCACTTGAAATTCTGTACCGGCTGGATATTTTTCATCTAAACTTAACCACATTTCCCCAATTCTTTCATCATGGGTACTACCATCTAATTTTTCTTTGACTTTATCAGGACTAAAAAACTGAAAATGAATCAATCTTTGCCCCTCAGCCACTGTTTTAAAAGTATATATTGGTGTCTGAACTGGTAAAATATCACCTTGACTAATTACTTTATATTTACCATCTGCTAATTCAATAAAATAATCACGGGATACCGTAGTTACTTTATCAGTTTGTCCCGCTGCGACGATAGCTGCACCTTCAGCTACTGCATACATTGGCCGGGGATGCAAAACTACTTTGTGTTCACCAAAGGCTTGTTTAAGTTTATTTTGAACTATGGGAATTTGAGCAGAACCACCTACCAAAAGGACAATATCAACCATTTCTTTTGTATATTGGGCATATTCTAAAGCCTGATCGCAAATTTGCAATGATCTCTCTACCAAGTCATCAATTATCTCTTCAAACTGCTTTCTAGTAATTTCCACATCCAAAGGAATAGCTATTCCTAGTTCATCCAACAACTGAGTACCAGGAATAATTCTTGTTTCTGTATATTTACTTAAATCTACCTTTGCCCTTTCTACAGCAATTTTTAAATCAGCATGAAACCGCACTTGTTGATATGAGGGCATTTTGGCTATTAAACCTTCAATATCTACCAGATTTTCCTTTTGACTCACTTGTTCTTTTAGAAATTTGATTAACCGTGTATCAATATCATCACCACCTAACCATAAATCCCCCGCTTTACCCTGTTCAATAAATGACTTACCTCCTGCGGTAATTACTGAAGCATCAAAAGTTCCACCTCCAAAGTCATAGACTAAGATAGTTTTGACATCATCACTATCTGGTGAAAACCCGTAGGATATGGCCGCCGCTGTGGGTTCTGGTAATAATTCTAAGGGTATTAATCCGGCTTTCAATGCGGCAGTCCGGGTAGCATAGCGTTGTTTATCATTAAAATAGGCAGGAATAGTAATTACTACCTGATCTACAGTTTTACTGCTTTGGCCAATTTCTCGAAAATAATTTTGGGCATTTTGCGCTACTTTTCTGAGAATTTCTGCGGAAATATCTTCCGGTTGGTACTCTTTCCCCCCCAACCACACCGCTAAACTGTTATCTGTTCCCTGACTGGGTTGTCCGATTTTATAATCAAATTCTGATTTTTGTTTTTGTACCGCTACATCCCCAAAACCTCTACCCATTAAGCGTTTTATGGAGATGATCACATTCTCAGGATCATGACGTAACTGGTTATAAGCTTGCTCCCCTACTAAAAACTGACCTTCATTTTCAGCTACCACAGAGCGCGTCAGTTTTCGATCTGGAGGGGTATTATCTTTAGCTGTGACAACTTCCACTTCTACCAATTTGAAAGCAGCGACAGAGTTAGTCGTCCCTAAATCAATACCAATTGCTTTAACCATTGTTGTATTTTTTACCTGTTCTCTAGTTTTTGCAGATTTAGGTAGACTACCACTTAATAAACTATTTGTTGAATAATACAAGTGATATCCTGTTCTTTTCAACACATACAGTTGATGAAGCAGAATAGTCTCCAATTTTCACATATATACCTGAATTTTCAATAATTATCCATAAATGACACAAGTTGTCAACTCTAATTAATACAATAGATTCATAAGTTTATACTACCGAATATTTACGTAAGTTACGTAAGTATATATTATATAATATACTATATAAGATTAGATTTATGATTTAAACTTGATAACAAACAATTTGTATTTTTGCCTTTAACCCAAGGTCTATGGTGTTGGTAATGCTGAACCCTTGTTTTATCCCATTTTTTCAAATAAATCCGCTAAGATAACATTAGAAAATAAGAAGCCTTGCGGATCTGTTAAACGTAATTTATCATCTATAATTTCTGCCCATCCTTGTTGTAAATATCGCTGTAGATGTTGTTGGATTTTTCTAACTTTTGCTATTCCAAATTTATCGGCTAAGTCTTGTAAATTTAAACCTTCTGCTAGTCGTAAACCTAACATTAAAGTTTCTAATAATTCTTCCTCTAGAGGTGTAATTTCACAGTCAATAATTGCCCCATTTTCTAACCATTGAAAATATTCTTGAGTTTTGCGAGGACGAGTAAAACGCTTACCCTGGATATAACTGGCTGCACCCATACCAAAACCATAATAAGAAAGATTGTGCCAATAAATTAAATTATGTTGACATTGATGTCCACTTTTGGCATAGTTAGAAATTTCATAATGTTGATAACCTGAATTAGTTAATATACTTTGCCCTAATTGATACATTTTAACGGTAGTTTCATCTGTCGGTAGGGGTTGATTTCCTGGCTGATAATAGCGTCCAAAAACAGTACCAGGTTCGATGGTTAAATCATAAATTGAGATATGGGTGGGGGCAATTTCTACAACTTTGGTGAGGGAATTTTGCCATTGATCTAAAGACTGATGTGGCAACCCGGAAATTAGGTCTATGCTAAATTCGGGTATCTCCACTTGGTGAATGAGTTCAATAGCTGCAAAAATATCATCAACGGAGTGCGATCGCCCGGCAATTTTTAACAATTCCGCATCAAAGGTTTGCACACCTAAACTTACCCGGTTCACCCCTGCACTAACATAACCTGTAATGTGTGCTAAATCAAATGTACCGGGGTCCATTTCCATAGAAATCTCTGCACCTTCAGCAATACCAAAGCGCTGATCTAAAGCTGTTAAAATCCGTTGCAATTGTGCTGTAGATAACAAAGAAGGTGTACCACCACCAAAAAAAATGGTTTTCAGAGGTTGATCAAAAACTGGGGAAATGCTGATTTCCTGACAAACCGCCTCAACATATTGACGCATTGTACCGGAGGTTTCACCCCTAGAGCGATCGCCTACTACAAAAACAGGAAAATCACAGTAAAAACAACGTCGCCGACAAAAGGGAATATGCACATAAGCAGCGGTGGGAACAGAAAAAGCCATAGCTTGGGAATTTTTGATCATAAAGAATAAAATTTAAGAATTTTAATAATTGGGAAATTAACAGTCATGAAAATTAGTAGATTGGTTACAACTTTTTATAGTTTGATAACAAAAATAAGAATAATTTTGCAGCGAAAACTCTTTAGTTATAATGTTTGCATATATTGTTTAGCTGCTAAAACCACGAAAGTAAGTGAAAACTTTTAGATCAATGTCACCGTTGAAATAAAAAATACCTTACTTGACAGTGTAAACACAGTTGTTGGAAACATACATAATCATGCTTGATTTCATTATCATTCTCTCATTTATTTTGGCAGCATCGGGAATAGGTTACTACAGTACCGAACTACTACCACCTGGTACTTTAGATGGTGTCACCAACCTAGAAGCATTACGTATGATAGTGGCCGTGTTTGCTGCTATCATCGGTGGTGCAATTGGTTTAAGTTTCCAAACCACTTACCGACGCTTAGAGTCACAGGTTAGGGAAATGCCCCTAGAGGTAATTTTAACCCGTGCCATTGGCTTAGTTATTGGGCTATTATTAGCTAATTTAATGTTAGCCCCGTTATTTTTGTTACCAATACCCACAGATTTTGGATTTATTAAACCTTTAGTAGCAGTTGTTGGTAGTATTATCCTGGCTGTTACTGGTATGAACTTAGCGGATACTCACGGTAGAGGATTATTAAGGTTAATTAATCCCAACACTGTAGAAACTTTGGTAGCAGAAGGAACTCTTAAACCCGCAAATACTAAGGTTTTAGATACTAGCTGTATCATAGATGGCAGAATTGAACCACTCCTAGAAACTGGATTTTTAGAAGGTTTAATTCTTGTACCTCAGTTTATTTTACAGGAATTGCAACAAGTTGCAGATGCTAGTAAAGATCAAAAACGGGTGAGAGGGAGAAGAGGTTTAGATGTTCTCAACCGTATCCGGGAAACCTACCCAGAGAGAATTTTGATCAACCCTGTAGACTATGAAGAAATTCATACAGTAGATGCAAAATTGGTGAAATTTGCCCAAGAAATTAACGGTACACTATTAACAAATGACTACAATTTATCGAAAGTTGCTAGTGTTCAAAATGTTCCAGTTTTGAATGTTAATGACTTAGTAAATGCAGTGCGTCCTACCTATTTACCAGGTGATAATTTAGATTTAAAAATTCTCAAAGAAGGTAAAGAACCCACCCAAGGAATTGGTTATCTAGATGATGGAACTATGGTAGTTGTAGAGGAAGGTAGTAGTTATGTTGGTGGTGAATTGCGGGTAGTTGTCACCAGTGCTTTACAAACTTCCGCAGGTAGAATGATTTTTGCGAAACCCCAAGCGTCTGCATTAGCGTGAGGGAAATGGAAGGAAGAAGAATAATAATAATTCAAAATAAAAAATCCCTGGTTTCTGTAAGGATTCGGGGATTTTGTTTTTATGTTTTGTGATAAATTTTGTGATAAAAGTTCTCCTGAATTTGCAAACAACTGTATAAACTCTCAAAACGTTGTCGTAAAATTCGTAAGGAAGAAATAAAGAAGATATGTAAATCGGGATTATCCCATCTGATACAATGCTCAAGTTATTCCTATGATAAAATTATGATACTGAACAATGAAATCTATAGATGAAATTCGTCAACAACTGCAAGCAGGAAATTTTGAGTTTACCCGTCATGGTTTAAAACGTTTAGTTGAAAGAAATATTAGTCGCTCAGAAATCATAGAAATAGGAGATAATGCAGTTATAATAGAAGATTATCCAGATGATAAATATTCTCCTAGCTGTTTAATTTTGGGATTAACGATTAATAATCGTCCCTTACATTTGCAGGTATCAAGAAGAGAATCTGATATTTTGACTATTATTACTTTATATGAGCCTGATCAAAGAGAAGGGATTAATTATTGCCAAAGGAGGTTATAATGTTGAGTTGTCATATTTGTGGTTCAGAAAATTTTACTGAAGAGTTAGTGAATGAAACTTTTGAAATTAACGGTAAACTAATTTTAGTTGAGGGTATTCCAGCTAAAGTTTGTTCTCGTTGTGGGGAAATAACTTTTAGTAGTGAGACTGCGGAAAATATTCGTTTAATGCTGAATAGTAATCAAAAGTCCCAGAGAAAAATTGAGATTGATGTTTTTGCTTTTTCTGGTTAAATCAACAATAATAAATGTCAGAATTTAGTTTAAAATTACTAAACCCTTATAACACAAGATAAACTTGATATTAAATTAGTGTGAATAAATAATTTAATGTGATAAAATATAAGGCGATTTACCGATTTATGAAAGTCACAGGTTATGACTACAACTAGGTAAAAATTATGAAAGCCTTAGAAGTTACAGGTAAAATTCAACAAGGAAAATTAACCTTAGATCATCCTTTAACAATTGATGATTTTCAAGAAGTGAAGGTAATTATTCTCTTACCAGAAGCAAGTGATGATGATCCTGATGATACTCCCATTGCGGAAATAGAAGAGAGTTTAACAAGAGCTTTTCAGGAAGTTAAAGCAGGAGAAGCGAGACCTATTTCTGAGTTGTGGGGGAGAATTGAAAGTGAATGATATGAATAATATCTCAGTGCAATTTGCTCTCAAGTATCTGAATTTATCCAAGAACAACATTTAATAATCACTGAAAATATGAAAAATCAAATAAATTTAACTTGGAATAAATTAACTGATATTGAAAAACAAATATTATTAAAAATTGCTCAAAATAATCAACCTCTATCAAGAGAAGAAATCAAAGATTTATTATCACTATCATCAACGGATATAATTAACGGAATACAATCTTTAACTAGAAGGTATTTACTAACAAAGTCAAAAAGTCAAAAGACTGTATTTCATATATCCAGAATCATGAAAGAATATTGTCAGCATTGGTAATAATAACACCCATTCATATCATGATTTAATAATCATGGTTATCAATATATGCTAAAATTTACTAATGATGAAACAATAGAGAAAATACCATGTTGAAAATACAACCACCTACAGCAATTGATTTTGATCCTGCTATTTTAGCAAAAGATAAAAATGAGCAACCTATCTTAATGATAGATGTAAGATTTTCCGCCATGTATGGTTCTTCAGAACTGGATATATTGCAAATGGAAAAATATCAACATATTCCTTTTTTAATGTTTGTTAACTCCAACATCATTAGAATATTTAAAAGTCCTGATTTTGCAGAAGTAGCTAGATTAGAAACCAAAAAAGTATTAGGATTTTATAATCCCAAAAGTATCGAAGGAATCATATATCAATCTACTTTAATTACCTTAATTCAATCTTGGTTGCGAGATTTAGATTATCATTGGAAAAGTGAAAACCCTCCTTACATTGAAGAAATAAAAGAAATAGGTTTATTTGCTCTTTTAGAAGATATAACTACAGAGGATTTACAATTACTATGATAATTATTTATTTAGAAACTAATTCTATCATGGCAATTGCCAAAGGCAGAAATAAAGAATTAGAAGATTTTGTTTATCAGTCATCAGATAAACTAAAATTTGTGATACCTAGTATTTGCTTAATGGAAACTCTCGTAGCAATCGAAAGAGAAGAAAAACGTAGTCAATCTTTTTCTCAAACGATTAAAATAGAAATGAATGAAGCAAAAAGAAATAAAGAATTGTCTAACTCTACTTCATTTGTTAATAATCTAGAGAATTCCTTAATTGATTATGATGACGTATTAATTGATTTTAATAGACGTTTATTGAAACTAATTGAATAGCTAAAAAATCATGTAGAATTAATTGAACCCAAGATAGAAATGTTAGAAAATACCTTCAATACTCCTTTAGTACCTGGTAAAAATCAAAGACGAGATGATTTTATTTTACAGGTAATTTTAGCTCATGCTGAAAATCATGTATCAATACCAAAAGCATTTTTTAGCGAGAATACTAAAGATTTTGGTAATACTAATATTCAACAAGTATTAGTAAATGTAGAAATTAATTATTTTTTTCAAGTAGCTAGTTTACAGAGATGGTTAAATGAACAGAATAATAAAACAGTAACATAAACATAAACTTGTACTAAAATAAGAATATTATAAATCTGAACTCATAAGGTCGAGAATATGTCTAACAAGCTATACGATCAAGACTTACAATTATGGATAGATGCAACAATTCACCAATTACAAAATCATGAATTTACATCTCTGGATATTGAGCATTTGATCGAGGAGTTAATAGAATTGGGTAAATCAGAAAAAAATACTCTGAAAAGTAATCTAAAAATTCTCTTAGCTCATCTTCTAAAATTAAAAGTTCAACACAATGTACCAGAAACCATGAAAGCAAGTTGGTATAGTTCAATTGTCGAACATCGTCAACGAGTTATTGATAATCTCACAGATACACCGTCTCTTAAAAATTACCTAGCAGAAGCATTAGAAACAGCTTATCCTGATGGACGTAAACTAGCAATTAAAGAAAGTAAACTTGCGAAATTCGGAATTACTGTACCAACAGAAAATGAATATCCCTTAACCTGTCCATTTTCAATTGCACAAATTTTAGATGAAGACTTTTATGGTATATAGTGCAGATACCCGACTTTTATCATAGTTTAAAAATTGATTGACAAGATCATCAAAGAAGTCGGGAATCTAGTTATCAATAGAACCATAAACAGAACAAAACCGCTAAAATAGTACCCTAAAGCAAAATCATCAAAATAGTAATATGACCACAGCTACACCAGTAAAAACAGAATACGAAGCAATAATTGGTTTAGAAACCCATTGTCAACTATCAACAAACACCAAAATATTCTCTAGCAGTTCTACAGCCTTTGATGCAGATCCAAACACCAACATTGACCCCGTGTGTATGGGTTTACCAGGAGTCTTACCCGTACTTAACGTCAAAGTTTTAGAATATGCAGTCAAAGCAGGTTTAGCATTAAATTGTCAAATCGCTAGATATAGCAAATTTGACCGTAAACAGTATTTTTATCCAGATTTACCCAAAAACTATCAAATATCTCAATATGACTTACCCATAGCTGAACATGGTTCAATAGAGATAGAAATTGTAGATGATGCGGGCAACCCCATACGTAAACGCATAGGTATCACACGTTTACACATGGAAGAGGACGCAGGAAAACTTGTACACGCTGGTAGCGATCGCCTTGCAGGTTCTAGTTATTCCCTCGTAGACTACAACCGCGCAGGTGTACCCCTAGTAGAAATAGTCTCAGAACCAGACCTGAGAACAGGCCAAGAAGCGGCCGAATATGCCCAAGAATTACGGCGGATTATGCGTTATCTTGGAGTCAGTGATGGCAATATGCAAGAAGGATCTTTGCGTTGTGATGTTAACATTTCCGTCCGTCCCGTAGGACAAGAAAAATTTGGGACAAAGGTAGAAATCAAAAACATGAACTCCTTCAGTGCCATCCAAAAAGCGATAGACTATGAAATCGAACGTCAAATTGCCGCCATCGAAGCAGGGGAAAAAATCATTCAAGAAACCCGACTCTGGGAAGAAGGTTCACAACGTACCAGCAGTATGCGGGTTAAAGAAGGTTCTAGCGATTATCGGTACTTTCCAGAACCTGATTTAGCACCCATAGAAGTATCTGATGTCCAATTAGAAACTTGGAAAAGCGAACTACCAGAATTACCCGCACAAAAACGCCATCGTTACGAAAACGAATTAGGACTATCCGCTTACGATACCAGAGTTTTAACAGAAGACCGCCCAGTAACAGAATACTTTGAAAGTGCCATAAAAGCTGGTGCAAACCCAAAATCCGCTGCAAACTGGATCACCCAAGATATCGCAGCTTACTTAAATAAACAAAAACTCACCATCTCCGAAATTAAACTGAAACCAGAAAGCCTAGCGGATGTAATTACCAGAATAGAAAATGGTAAAATTAGCAACGCTCAAGCTAAAGAAAAATTAGTAGATTTACTCAACGGAGTTGAACCGGAAAAAGCCTTTGCAGGTCAAGAATTAATCAGCGATCCAGCGGTTTTAGAATCCATCATTGATGAAATCATTGCCGCAAATCCGCAACAAGTAGAACAATACAAAAGTGGTAAAACCAACCTCAAAGGTTTCTTCGTTGGTCAAGTATTGAAAAAGACCAACAAACGCGCAGAACCCAAACTAACCAACGAATTAGTCGAGAAAAAACTCAACGCAGGTTAACACACTCTAAAACACTAACTTAGCATTCAGTATTTAGCTAATTACTAATTGCTGAATGCTACACCAATAAGATCCCCGACTTCTTTTTGCTATCTTGTTAATAAATAGTAAATCAATATCAGAAGTCGGGGATCTAGATCGGAAAATATCCGCATTTTTGGAAGTTACATTTAATATATTTAAAGAATTAACGATTTTCGATCACATCGAAATTTTCCAACCATAAAAAACAAAAAACAGATAAAATCATCCCTGCATATCCGCGTCTATCTGCGTTCATCTGCGTTCACTTATTAGCAAATATTCCACAAAATAAATACAAATACTATAAAAATTACGGAAATTAAAGATAAAATTGTAAAATAGATAAATCAGTCACATCACAGAATTATAAAAAATGTTGGAACTATATCAATGGGAACTATCCCAATACTCAGAAAAAGTCCGTCTATGTCTCGATTATAAAGGATTAGAGTATCGCAAAATTGAAGTCACCCCAGGAATTGGACAAGTAGAATTATTTAGATTAACCGGTCAAAGACAAGTACCTGTTTTAAAAGATGGACACAAATATATTGTAGACTCTTCCGCAATTGCTAAGTATCTAGACTCAGAATATCCAGATCGTCCTTTAATTCCCACAGATAGTAAAAAACGCGCTCAGGCTTTATTATTAGAAGATTGGGCTGATGAAACTCTGGGTATTTTAGGTAGAAAAGCCTTATTTGCAGCAATTAGTCAAGATCAAAATTTCCGCAAATCTTTATTACCTGTATCCACACCTGATATTTTTAAAAGTGTGATTGAAGGTGTTCCTAAAGATTTTCTCAGTGTCTTAGGTGTAGGGGTTGGTTTTACTCCCGATGTTGTCAATGGGGCGATCGCCAGTTTAAAACAAGACTTAGAAATTCTCATCGAACTATTAGCAGATAGTCCCTATTTACTAGGAGATGAACCCACCATAGCAGATTTAACCGTCGCATCCTTATCAATTTTATTGAAATTCCCAGAAGGTGCTTATTTAGACTTACCAGAATCACTCAGAGGAAAAGGATTACCAATTATTGCCGATAATCCTGATTATGAAGCATTTTTCACCTGGCGCGATCGCCTCTATGAACAATTTAGAAAACCCCTCACCGGTAAAAACCCCGCCACCAGCACCACCCCCACTTCCATTGAAATTGATTAATTAGTTGATAGTTAATAGTTGATAGTTAATAGTTGGTAGTTGATAGTTGATAGTTGATAGTTGGTAGTTGATAATTAACTACCAATTACCAACCACCCATTCTAAATTCAGGAGCATCCCAAATGTGTAAATTTATTTTTATCTAATGGAAAAATACTCCCATGCTTGATATGATTGAACCGCAAAGGACGCAAAGGACACAAAGGTAAGAGAGTTTAAGAGACTTTTTAGTGTTGCTGCGGTTATTTTTTCAAAATTGGGATGCTCCCCTAAATTCTAAATTCTAAATTCTAAATTCTAAATTCTAAATTCTAAAAAATGAATCCAGGACAACCATTAGGTTCAGTTATTGAAGGTTCTTTAACCGGCGGTTTAGATGTAAGATTACATCCAGATATATCCGTCGAAGATATGCGCGTCGGTAAATTTTTGGTGGTTCAAGGTATGCGATCGCGTTTTTTCTGTATGCTAACCGATGTGGCTTTAGGTGCATCTAACGCCCGTATTATCGCTAACCCTCCAGGATGGGAAGATACATTTTTACGGGAGGTTTTAGCCGGTAGTGGTACTTACGGGATGATCAACCTTGCACCTATGTTAATGTTTACACCAGAAACCGAAGAACCCTACACTACTAATGGTAAATCCTTAAATCCCTTTATCCCACAAAACACAGGTTTAGCATCCTTTCAACCCCAAACCAGCACTACCATAGAATTACTACCAGTAAAAACCATACCCAGTCATTTTAGTCAAGTTTACGAAGCAAGCGAAGACGACTTTAGAAAAGTATTTGGGTGGGAAGATGATCCCCACAGGAAAAACTTCTCTATCGGTAAACCCTTAGATATGGATGTTCCAGTATGTATTGATTTAAACAGATTTGTGGAAAGAAGTAATGGAGTATTCGGTAAATCTGGAACAGGTAAATCTTTCCTCACACGTCTACTCTTAGCAGGTGTAATCAGGAAAAACGCCGCCGTTAACCTGATTTTTGATATGCACTCAGAATATGGCTGGGAAGCAGTAGCAGAAGGTAAAAATGTTAACACCGTTAAAGGCTTAAAACAGCTATTCCCTGGTAAAGTAGAAGTATATACCCTTGATCCAGAAGCGACAAAACGCCGAGGTGTAAGAGATGCACAAGAACTATATTTAAGTTATGAACAAATAGAAGTAGAAGATATTAAACTTTGTTCTAGAGAATTTGGAATTACAGAAGCAGCATTAGACAACGCCAGTATTTTATATAACGAATTTGGTAAAGCCTGGATACCTGAACTATTTAGCATGACAGGGGAAGATATTAAAGCCTTTTGTGAAGGTAAACCAGGACATCCTGGATCTATTAACTCCTTACAACGGAAATTATTTCGTTTAGATAGCCTTAAATATATGCGGGCTGCTTGTCCCCAAAACTATATTAAAAAAATCCTACAATCTTTAGAAGCTGGAAAAAATGTTGTTATAGAATTTGGATCTCAGTCTAATATGCTCTCCTATATGCTGGTTACAAACATGATCACCAGACGTATCCATGAGCATTATGTCAAAAAAGCAGATAAATTTCTGCAAAGTAAAAATCCCCTTGATCGGCCAACGCCATTAATGATTACAATAGAAGAAGCACACCGTTTTTTAGATCCAGCGATCGTACAAAGTACAATCTTTGGGACTATAGCCAGAGAACTGCGAAAGTATTTTGTAACGCTTTTGGTAGTTGATCAGCGTCCATCAGGCATAGATAATGAAGTTATGTCACAGATTGGTACACGCATCACAGCCTTGCTTAACGACGAAAAAGATATAGATGCGATCTTTACGGGAGTTTCTGGTGCGGGGGGGTTACGTTCAGTCCTAGCAAAGTTGGACTCTAAACAACAAGCTTTAATATTAGGTCATGCTGTACCCATGCCTGTGGTAGTACGTACAAGACCTTATGATTCCGTATTTTACGCCGAAATTGGCGATCAAGTTTGGGAAGAAAAAACAGATGCTGAAGTATTCGCGGCCGCAGAACTAGCTAAAGCTGACTTAGGTTTTTAGCAGAAGGCAAGGGAAGAGCAGCAGGGGAAGCAGGGGAAGCAGGGGAAGAAAAAATTTTTACCAATTACCCATGCCCAATGCCCCATGCCCCATGCCCCATTCCCAATTCTCACTTCTCACCCGACTGAGTTCGGTTATCCGATAACTTCCTAGCAACAGATTAGGGGTTTTTAACGTCACTATAGATATAGAGTTCTGAGGAAGTAAAAAACAAAACCTATCAATCCGACAATCCGAAAATATTAGCCTATAATAGGGGGTTAATTAATAGTAAGCCAAAAGCTAACAATTACTAACAATTGCTTACTTATGCTCCCAGTTAAAGTCATCGGCTCTTGTTATGTGTGCTTCTTTGGCTGTAAAATACAATTATGCTACTAGGATTCA
>RDXV01000257.1 GCA_004292695.1 Nostocales cyanobacterium
CGAGTGAAAACAAAAATGTCTGTATTCCTTACCTGTTCCCTGTTCCCTGTTCCCTGTTCCCTCTCCCAAATATAAAATTTATTTTGCACGACTACTTAACAATGTTAACTACAAGAATACCAAGTTTAGAAAATGGCGATCGCATGAATCGCTTTGAATTTGAAAAATGCTATGCACAAATGCCTGAAAATCAAAAATTGTATTGGAAGATTTACAAGCACTGATGGAGACTGTTAATTTTATATTTCATCCTAGTTTTGAACAGGCGAAATGATATAATAAAATACAGGAAACATTAAATTAACTTTTCTATTTTTTTATGAGAACCATACCTATTCAATTGCCAGAAACAGTATTTTCTTCCCTGCGGAGAAATCCAGAGGAATTTGTCCAGGAAATGAGAATTGCAGCCGCAGTAAAATGGTATGAAATAGGTGATATATCGCAAAATAAAGCTGCGGAAATAGCGGGTTTAACTCGTGCTGAATTTATCAATGCTTTATCACGTTATCGTGTAGATTTTATTCAATATACGACGGAAGAATTAGCTGAGGAAATGGCAAATGTTGAAAACTCAAGCTGGTGAATAATCAAATTTTACATTTAGCAAGGAGAACTAACAATGTTAACTACAAGAATACCAAGTTTAGAAAATGGCGATCGCATGAATCGCTTTGAATTTGAAAAACGCTATGCACAAATGTCTGAAAATAAAAAAGTTGAATTAATTAATGGAGTTGTTTATATGGCTGCTGCTTTACGATATAAAGGTCATGGTTTTCCCCATAGTTTAATTATAGGTTGGTTAGCGACTTATATAGCCCAAACTCCGGGGGTAGAATTGGCTGATAATACAACTGTCAGATTAGATATAGATAATGAACCTCAACCGGATGCTTTACTGAGAATTAAATCAGAATTAGGTGGACAATCTCGCATTAATGATGATGATTATATCGAAGGTGCGCCGGAATTAATAGTAGAAATTTCTGGTTCAACGGTTTCTTATGATTTACATGATAAATTAAATGTTTATCGTCGTCATGGAGTGAAGGAATATATTGTGTGGCGAGTTTATGATCAAGAAATTGATTGGTTTTATTTAGAACAAGGAGAGTATCAAAAATTTGTACCGGATAATTTAGGTTTAATTGAGAGTCGGGAATTTCCAGGTTTAGTGTTATCAGTTAATGCTTTACTTGGGGAAAATTTAGCGGAAGTTTTAGCAGAGTTAGGCAAAAGTTTAAAATCAGAGAATCATCAAAATTTTGTTGAAAAATTACATCAAAAAAATCAATATTTAAGTGAAACATAACCCATCAACAGGGAATGGTTCTTTAGTATCAGTAATAACTGAATATTTACATTTACAGTTATTTCTCAGGATACCAATTATCATCTAATAGTTGTTCTAATGAATAGGGGCAATTTTCAGGAAATACGTTTTTAGATAATCCAGTTTTTGTACTAACAATTTTCACTGCAACATCGTAAATATTATCTAATTCTTGAACTAACTTGTTTTTTAATGTTTTGGTTAAGCTATTGTTTAAATCATCTCTAAAAGCAATTATTTCACCTTGCCAATGCCGATAATTACGTTCATATTCTTCTTGCCAGTATTCTAATAGTAAAATATGAATAATAATCTGTTTAAAAAGACTTCTAACCTTGTTTAACTCACTTCTTCCCAAACTTTCTAACTCCTCAATTAAATTATCTATATCTAAGTTTTCTAAATTTTTGGTTTTTAAAAGTTTAATGGTTTCTTCTAACCAGAGATAATCGTCAATTTCATATAGTTGTTGTAGTTGTTTTTGTGTGATATTGAAAATCATATTAAATTTCTCTTTGTTGGTAGTAGTTATTCATAATTGGTTATTTTCTATTATATCACACTCATAATTACCCTGAGTTCATCTTTCATAAAATAACACCTTCTTTTCTAATATTCATGAAAAAAGGAGTATTTTTAGAGTTAAAATCTGGAGTTTCAGCAAAAACACGAGAAATCACTAAATCACATTCTAGGGATAATTCAGAAATAAAAACACTTGTTTTTTCAACTTCTAGAGAGTAGTCAAATGGTGTTTTTAATACAATTAAAATATCTATATCAGAATCAGCATGATAATCACCTCTAGCACGCGAACCAAACAAAATAACTTTATCTAAATTATCTTGATAAGTTGTTTGGAGGAATGTTTTGACTTTTTCTAAAATTGTATTTAATGTTAGTGTTTCCATGTTTTGAGTATGTTAATTAGTTTTTTGAACTGTTCTAAATGTAACGCTATATTTAATTATCTAGCAGTGCAGAGCTATAGTCAAGAGAATTAGCGAAAGAAATGGTAAATGTTGATTAATTGCATCATTATTAGTTTTTTCTTTGAAATAAATATTTGGATTTGCAGTTATTTTTCAGGATACCAATTATCATCTAATAGTTGTTCTAAGGAATAGGGTAAAGTGTTAGGAAATACATCAGGAGATAATCCTGTTTTTTTGCTAACTAACTTTCGAGAAAGTTGATAAATTTCTTCTAACTCTAAAATTAATTTATTTTTTAAGCTCGTAGTTAAAGTATGGTTTAAATCATATCTAAAAGCAATGATTTCTCCCTCCCAATGGGAACAATTACGATCATATTCTTCTTGCCAATATTCTAACAATAAAATATGAATGATAATCTGTTTTAAAAGACTTCTAACCTTGTTTAACTCACTTCTTCCTAAACTTTCTAACTCCTCAATTAAATTATCTATATCTAAGTTTTCTAAATTTTTGGTTCTTAAAAGTTTAATGGTTTCTTCTAACCAGAGATAATCGTCAATTTCATATAGTTGTTGTAGTTGTTTTTGTGTGATGTTGAACATCATATAAATCCCTTTTTGTTAGTAGTAGTTATTCATAATTGGTTATTTTCTATTATATCACACTCATAATTACCCTGAGTTCATCTTTCATGCTCTGAGTAATGTTCAAAAAACGGTGGTTAATGACTAAATTGAGGCTGGAGGCGATCGCCACAGTATATACAGTATATTAGTAATTGGTAGGTGATATGTTTTCCAAAATTTTGGGTATCTTGATATTATAGGGAGGATGCTGTTTTTTATTTTTGACCACAGCAATTGTAATTTTATGACAAGTTCTGATCATGATTATTTAGTTAAGCGCGGTAAGGAAATTGAACGTAGAAAAAGAATTATTACTTATATTTCTCTTTTAGGTTTTGGTGGTTCTATGATTTTTGGTGCTTTTTCCACTGTACAACAAGCTGGACAACAACCACAACCAGCGGTAGTTCAATCTGTGGAAAGTGAGTTACAAACACAAGCTAAAAATTATGAATTAGTTTTACAACGTGAACCAAATAATCAATTAGCTTTAGAAAAGTTATCTATCATTAAGTTACAAATGGGAGATAATCAAGGAGCGATCTCACTTTTGGAAAAATTAGTTAAACTATATCCAGAACGTCAAGATTATCAGACTATCTTAAAGGACGCAAAGAAAACCGAAGCACAGAAGCAAAAATAACCATATCCTCCACACAGAACATCAACCCACTTTTCTTGATAAATGTCAACTACCATCATTTACAATTTTTCTCATAACATTTCAACCTGATCACATATTTATTTAATAGGTTTAATTATGTCTTTTAATAAATATAAGAATGTTGCAGATGTTCTACATGATTTTCCTATCAATTATTTTGAAAGAAATTTCATTGAACAAATACCGATAGAAATTGACCCATACTTTGAAAACAGATTAAACTTTTTATTAAAAGAAGGAGTAATTTTTAATTCAGAATATGCTATTTGTGAAAGTATCATTTATCCTGTTTTAGTAGAAGTATGGAGAAATTACTCTGAAAAACTGCTGCTATGGAGTCATCAACCATTAAATTATGATGAAAATTTATCTGGCATTCCTGACTATATGATTTCCCAACGTTCTCCCAGAGGAAAAGTAGTTTTAGAGAAACCATATTTAATTATTGTAGAAGCCAAAAAAGATAACTTTGAGGAAGGTTGGGGACAGTGTTTAGCGGAATTAGTAGCAGCACAAAAAATTAATAGTGAGGAAAATAGTAAGTTATTTGGGATAGTGTCTAATGGTAAATTGTGGGAATTTGGATTTTTACAAGCTATGGATTTTGTGAAGAATATTAAATATTTTGTATTGGAGGATTTACAAGCACTGATGGAGGCTGTTAATTTTATATTTAACGCTAGTTTTGAGCAAGTGCGGTGATATATAGTTAAGAGGATGTTTGAAAAGTCTGTCATGGTGTATCAAATATTTTTAGATCCCCCTATATCCCCCTTAAAAAGGGGGACTTTAACTCTAGTTCCCCCCTT
>RDXV01000258.1 GCA_004292695.1 Nostocales cyanobacterium
ATAACTGATAACTGATAACTGATAACTGATAACTGATAACTGATAACTGATAACTGATAACTGATAACTGATAACTGATAACTGATAACTGATAACTGACAAAAAGTATATATCAGGAGGAATCTCACAATGGCAGTCCGCAGCACGGCGGCACCCCCAACCCCGTGGTCAAGGAGTTTAGCTGAACCCGATATTCATCAATCCGCATTTGTACATTCTTCTTGTAACTTAATTGGGGATGTACACCTGGGTGCGAATGTGATTATTGCCCCAGGAACTTCTATCAGAGCAGATGAAGGAACACCCTTTTATATAGGTGAAAATACTAATATTCAAGATGGTGTAGTCATTCATGGGTTGGAGCAAGGCCGAGTAGTTGGTGATGATGGTCAAAAATACTCGGTTTGGATTGGTAAAAATGCTTCTATTACCCACATGGCGCTGATTCATGGACCAGCTTATGTAGGTGACAGTTGTTTTATAGGTTTTCGCTCCACAGTGTTTAACGCCAGGGTAGGTGCTGGCTGCATCGTCATGATGCACGCATTAATACAAGATGTAGAAATCCCCCCAGGTAAATACGTAGCCTCTGGGTCAATTATTACCACCCAGCAACAAGCTGATCGTCTGCCAGATGTCCAGGAGCAGGATCAAAAATTTGCTCACCACGTGGTGGGGATAAATCAAGCGTTGCGGGCTGGTTATCGCTGTGCAGAGGATCTTAAATGTATCGCCCCTATTCGGGACGAAATAGCGAAAAATTATACAAGTATTACCGTTGAAGAATTGGATAGGAGTAGTGAAGTGGCGAGCAAATTGGGTGCAGAAACAGTAGAGCAGGTACGCTACTTACTGGAGCAAGGTTATAAAATTGGTACAGAACACGTAGATCAAAGACGTTTTCGCACAGGTTCTTGGCAAAGTTGCCAAGCTATCGAAACTCGGTCATTAGGAGAAGCTATTTCTGCTTTAGAAGCCTGTTTGGTAGACCACAGTGGCGAGTATGTGCGTCTATTTGGTATTGATAATGGTAGAAAGCGTGTATTAGAAACCATTATTCAACGTCCTGATGGAGTAGTGGCCGGAGATTCTAGCTTTAAAGCACCTGCGGCTTCTGCTGGAGCTTACAGAAGTTACAATGGTAATGGTAACGGAGCAGTTGCCAGTGGTAGCTTGAGTGCGGAAACTGTTAACCAAATTCGTCAACTTTTAGCTAACGGTTACAAAATCGGTACAGAACACGTAGATGAGCGTCGTTTCCGTACAGGTACTTGGCAAAGTTGCCAACCCATTGAAGCAACTTCCGCAAATGAAGTAGTTGCAGCTTTGGAAGACTGTATGGTTTCTCATCAAGGGGACTATGTACGTTTAATTGGTATTGATAGCAAAGCTAAACGCCGTGTACTGGAAACTATTATTCAACGTCCTGGTGGTGTAGTAGTTGCAGCTAGTAATGGTAAAGCACCCGCAGCACCTTCTAGTTTCGGTGGTGGAACAGCAACCGCAACCGCAACCAGCACTCGTTTAAGTGCAGAAGTAGTTGATCAACTTAAACAGTTGTTAACAGGCGGCTTTAAAATTAGCGTTGAACACGTAGATCAACGTCGTTTCCGTACTGGTACTTGGGCAAGTGCAGGGCAGATTGAAGCAAGAACAGAAAGAGACGCGATCTCTGCTGTAGAAGCCTGTATTTCTGAATACCCAGGCGAGTATGTACGTTTAATTGGTATTGATACCGCAGCCAAGCGCCGCGTGTTAGAAGCAATCATTCAGCGTCCATAATTGAGGAGATCAAGAAGTCAGGAGTTCAAGGAGTCAGGAGTCAGGAGAATAAAGAACTAATTTTTCTCCCCATCTCCCCACCTCCCCATCTCCCCCTCCCCCCCTGCTACCTCTCCCATCTCAAAATACTCAATATTAATTTTTCCGGCTTCCGAGGTAAAAAAATCCATGTCTGTGCCGTTGCTTCGCCTCAGCGACAAATTTGATTCTTATATTAGTGGCGAGGTAAATATTCATCCCAGTGCAGTCATAGCACCAGGAGTAATACTCCAAGCAGCTGCTAACAGTAAAATTATTATTGGTCCTGGAGTATGTATTGGTCTAGGGTCAATTCTCCAAGTCAATGAGGGTATCCTAGAAATAGAAGCAGGAGCAAACCTGGGAGCCGGCTTTTTAATGGTTGGTCAAGGCAAAATCGGGGCTAATGCTTGTATTGGTGCTGCTACTACAGTATTTAATTGTTCCGTAGCACCTGAACAGGTATTAGCATCTGGTTCAGTTTTGGGAGATAGTAGCCGTAAAATTGATGAACCTGAAAATTTATCAGAGAATTTATCAGATAATTTATCAGAGAATTTATCAGATAATTCATCAACTGTAGAAATTCCTACGGATACAACTACTAATAATTCTCCAGATTCTCAAACAGAGAAAGAACAAGAGAAAACAGTAATTAATTCTACTCAATTCTCGGCTGCGGCCTTTATTGATTTTAAACAAGAATCTACTTCTGTATCTCCACCTTCTCCTACCCCCAAAAGCCAGTCACCTCCAGAAATTGCAACTCCTCTGGTTACTGACTCCACTCCTACAGAAACAAATCTCCCAGGTTCTCCAGAAACTAACTCTCAAGTACCCGAAACGAGTCCTAGTCATGCTGAACCAAATAATACATTTGGGACACAGATATATGGACAAGGAAGCATTAATAGGCTTTTGACTACTTTGTTTCCCCATCGGCAACCCTTGAGTGGTGAAAACTCTGAAAATTCTTCAGAGTAGATATTGGTTGTCTTTCTTTGCGAGTATCCTGGTGAATTGATCATGGAAACACAAAATCAACACTCCCTTAGCACTATCCACGCACCACGTCGCCGTGATAGCTTCAAAGACTTAGCTTTGGGTTTAGTCTCTACTCTCAGTTTTCCGGCTATAGTTGGTACTGCTGACATGATGTTAAAGTCGGCTGGTGTGCATTTAGTCGGTTATGAGAAAATCGGTAGTGGTCACTGTACCGCTATTGTTCGGGGTAATATTGCTGATGTCCGCTTGGCTGTGGAAGCTGGTGTACAGACGGCAGAACAGTTTGGACAGTTGGTTTCTAGTTTGGTGATTCCTCGTCCTTATCCGAATTTAGATATAGTTTTACCCATTAACCGCATTATGCAGATGATGGATGATGGTAGCTATAGCCGTCTCAGTAACCAAGCTATTGGTTTAGTGGAAACTAGGGGTTTTCCGGCTATGGTGGGTGCTTGTGATGCCATGTTAAAATCCGCAGATGTACATTTAGCTTCCTATGAAAAAATAGGTGCTGGTTTATGTACTGCTATTATTCGTGGTACTGTGGCTAATGTGGCTGTAGCGGTGGAAGCTGGGATGTTTGAGGCAGAAAGAATTGGTGAGTTGAATGCTGTCATGGTTATTCCTCGACCTTTGGATGAGTTAGAACAAACCCTACCTGTAGCTAGTTGTTGGGTGGAGGAACGTCAACCTGTAAATATTCCTTTGAATATTAAGGATAAAATTGTTGATGCGGAAGCTGTGGAGTTACCTGATTTAGCGAAATTGCCTGTCAGGGTGAAAGAGGAAATCAGAGTTGATGAATGATGAATGATGAATGATGAATAGTCAAAATATAGCAGAAGGCAGTCTTGCTGGAAGCAGGAGGTGAAACACCCTTACTGGTTAGGTTTTGGCTGCTCAGTTTGTACCTCATGAATGTGCAATCTGCTGTATATAAAACATATACATTTTATTTATGTATTCAGCATTCATCGGGAGTTGGAAGGCATCTTACGCTTTTGTGTTGTTTTTGATCATAACCTGGGGATTTCATAAGTCCAATACTTTACTTCTGATAGCGATGATAGAATTATATCTATACTTATACTCGTAACTTATTATGTGTGCCTTTACACAATTTGTCAGTGTTAAGTAATACTAAATATATATAGCAGTCATCAGAATAATTTAAGACTATATCGAGTTCTGAAATTTTCATTCTGACTTATGGCTGTTGTCTTTTTGAATCGCTATTAGAGGAGAATCACCTTGAACCAAGCGACATTGCACCAGTTGAAGGTGTTCGAGGCCGCCGCTAGACATGGTAGCTTTACCCGTGCTGCTGAAGAGTTATTTTTAACTCAGCCTACCGTATCAATGCAAATCAAACAGTTAACTAAATCTGTGGGTTTACCGTTGTTTGAACAGGTGGGAAAACGTTTGTTTTTGACGGAAGCGGGAGAGGAGTTATTTACTACTTGTCGTCAGATTTTTGAAACCATAGCCCAATTTGAAATGACAGTTGCCAATATCAAAGGGCTAAAACAAGGTCAGTTGCGTATAGCAGTAATTACAAC
>RDXV01000085.1 GCA_004292695.1 Nostocales cyanobacterium
AACTGTCAACTGTCAACTGTCAACTGTCAACTGTCAACTGTCAACTGTCAACTGTCAACTGTCAACTGTCAACTGTCACCTGTCAACTGTCAACTGTCAACTGTCAACTGTTAACTGTTCACTATTTATAGGTAAAGCAATGAATGAACTACCTAACGAAGAAACATTAAATACACCAAGTGATGAACAAGAACAAACTATAGAAAAAAGTTCTTGGAAAAACCGCGTTACTGGTGCTATGAGTCAAACTACTTCTAAATTAACAGAATTAACAAAAATTATCCCTGTAGATCAGATTAAACAATTAACAAAAATTCTTCCTTTAGATCAGGTTAAACAAACTGTGGGACAATGGCTAACTGTTAGTGATGCTCAAGTGGCTGAAATTTTAGCAACTATCCGTACTCAGTTACCCACTACAGAGGTTTTATTAATAGGTAAACCCCAAACCGGTAAAAGTTCAATTGTCAGAAGTTTAACAGGGGTTTCAGCGGAAATTATTGGACAGGGTTTTCGTCCTCATACTCAAAATACAGAACGTTATGCTTATCCTTCTCCTGATGTTCCTTTATTAGTTTTTACTGATACTGTAGGTTTGGGAGACGTGAATCAAAATACAGATGTTATTATTCAAGAGTTAATTAGTGATTTAGGAACAGAAAGTATAGGAGCTAAAATTTTAGTTCTCACTATTAAAATTAATGATTTTGCCACAGAAACTATACATCAAATCATTCAAGAGTTACGCAAAAAATATCCTTATATTCCCTGTTTGTTAGCGGTAACTTGTTTACATGAAGTTTATCCGAACGATGTAGAAAATCATCCTGAATATCCTCCGAATTATGAAAACTTAGAACGAGCTTTTACAGAAATAAAATCTAATTTTTCTGGGTTATATGATCGAGCAGTTTTAATTGATTTTACCTTAGAAGAAGATGGTTATGATCCGGTGTTTTATGGTTTAGAAGCACTGCGAGATAATTTAGCAGAATTATTACCGGAAGCGGAGTCAAAGGCAATTTATCAGTTATTAGATCAACAAGCAAGTAAGGAATTAGGTAACATTTATCGTGATACTGCTAGACGGTATATTTTACCATTTTCTATTATGGCAGGTACTTTAGCTGCTGTACCTTTACCCTTTGCAACTATGCCAGTTTTAACCGCTTTGCAAGTTTCAATGGTGGGTTTATTGGGTAAATTATATGGTCAAACATTAACACCTTCCCAAGCTGGTGGTATCGTCAGTGCGATCGCCGGGGGTTTTTTGGCACAAGCTGTAGCACGGGAATTAATTAAATTTATTCCTGGTTTTGGTACTGTCATCGCTGCATCTTGGGCGGGTGCTTATACATGGTCTTTAGGTGAAGCTGCTTGTGTATATTTTGGGGATTTAATGGGTGGTAAAAAGCCTGATCCGCAAAAAATTCAAAATGTCATGGAAGAGTCTTTTACCGGAGCAAAGGAACGTTTTCAGGAGATAAAAAATGAGGATGACTAAAATCTTTGTTTTCTGTTAAAATAAGTAATGTTGATTTTTTTCATCATTGTCAAATTATGAAATTACCAGAGTTAGATCAGGCAAATATAGATCGAATTGTAGAAATGGCGTGGGAAGATAGAACACCCTTTGAAGCCATAGAAATACAATTTGGTGTACCGGAGAAAGAAGTCATTAAAATCATGCGTCGAGAAATGAAAGAATCTAGTTTTAAAATGTGGAGAAAAAGAGTTACTGAACGCAAAACCAAACATTTACAAAAGCGCGATTTTCTAGCAGGTAGGTTTAAATCTGATAATCAAAAAACTTGAAAATATAAAAGTTAGAACTTGAAACTTAAACACTGAAAATTAAA
Organism: Nostocales cyanobacterium; assembly: GCA_004292695.1. Lineage (GTDB taxonomy): Bacteria > Cyanobacteriota > Cyanobacteriia > Cyanobacteriales > Nostocaceae > Okeanomitos. The sequence continues at coordinate 1,860 of RDXV01000085.1, forward strand.
ACTTTAAAATTCATTATCCGTCAATTCTGGAAAATAAAGGAATGTACTTCTCATTCCTACTCATTTTTTGTACTTAGGACTTGCCGAATAAGATATAAATTAGGAAATAAAGGTTTTAATTCGTAGTAATAAAATCATGGGAAATTGCTAATTATTAATAATAGTTATTACCTGTAAAAAAATTAGCATTGCTAAAGAATTTAACTGTATAAAGTAGACAAAAATTAAATATCATTAAACTGATAAATTTTTATTTTCTATTTATTTATGCAAAGATGATCTTTTGGTTGAGCCAAAATGACCACAGAGAGGTGCAATATATGTTAAAATTATAGCAAAATATGACAATTTTTCAAGATTGATTTGACATAATTTTGTACTTTGTCAAGTAAAAAAGCTAAAATCTACGTTTTTTGGAGTTTTGCAGGTTATGACAACCTCACAGGAGCGGATTATCCCGACAGATTTGAGACAGGAGATGTCACAATCTTATCTGGAATACGCCATGAGCGTAATTGTAGGTCGGGCGCTGCCAGATGCCAGGGATGGTCTTAAACCTGTGCATCGTCGCATTCTTTACGCTATGCACGAATTAGGGCTATTACATGATCGCCCCTTTAGAAAGTGCGCCCGTGTGGTGGGGGAAGTATTAGGTAAATATCACCCTCACGGTGACACTGCGGTATATGATGCTTTGGTGCGGATGGCACAGGACTTTTCCATGCGATCGCCTTTAATTAACGGTCATGGAAACTTCGGTTCTGTAGACAATGACCCACCAGCGGCGATGCGTTACACAGAATGTCGTCTCCAGGCTTTAACCAGTGCCTCCCTACTACAAGATATCGAAGCTGAAACCGTAGACTTTATAGATAACTTCGATGGTTCACAGCAAGAACCCACAGTTTTACCATCCCGCATTCCCCAAATATTGCTAAATGGTTCTTCGGGAATTGCAGTAGGAATGGCTACAAATATTCCTCCGCATAATTTGGGAGAATTGATAGATGGGTTAGTGGCATTAATTCACAACCCAGAAATTACAGATATGCAACTAATGCAGTATATTCATGGTCCAGACTTCCCCACAGGAGCGCAAATTCTGGGAACATCTGCCATTAAAGAAGCATACACCAGCGGACGCGGTTCAATTACCATGCGAGGTGTCGCTAACATTGAAACCATTCAACAACGCAACCGTCCAGAGCGGGAAGCAATAATTGTTACTGAGTTACCCTATCAAACCAACAAAGCCGCATTAATTGAGAAAATTGCCGAGTTGGTAAACGATAAAAAAATAGACGGCATCGCAGATATCCGAGATGAAAGTGATCGGGATGGGATGCGGATCGTCATTGAACTAAAACGGGATGCTTACCCCCGCGTAGTTTTAAACAACCTCTATAAACAAACTCCATTACAATCCAACTTTGGCGCGAATATGTTGGCATTGGTAAACGGAGAACCGCAAATACTCACCCTGAAAAATTTCCTCAGCGTCTTTTTAGACTTTCGGATAGAAACTATTAACAGACGTACCCGCTATCAACTCAGAAAAGCCGAGGAAAGAGATCATTTACTGCAAGGTTTGTTAATTGCCTTATCTCATTTAGATGCAATAATTAACCTGATCCGTAGCGCTCCCGATGCACCCACAGCCAAAGGGGAATTAATCAATAACTATGGACTTTCAGAAGTACAAGCCGATGCAATTTTACAGATGCAGCTACGGCGGTTAACAGCCCTAGAAGCTGACAAAATTCGCTTAGAACACGAAGAATTACAAATACAAATTGCAGACTTGCAGGATATTTTGGATCGTCGGGAACGGGTACTAGAAATAATAGAAAATGAAGTTACCCAAATTAAAGCCCAATTTGCCACACCTCGCCGCACCGTCATCACTCACGGAGAAGGGGATATAGATGACATTGACTTAATAGCTAACGAAAAAGTTCTGATTTTATTAACAGAACAAGGTTACATCAAACGGATGCCAGTTAACACCTTTGAAGCCCAAAACCGAGCAACTAGAGGTAAAGCTGGAGCAAAAGTCAAAGATGATGACACCATCGAGCATTTCTTAACTTGCTGTGACCATGATAGCGTCTTATTCTTTAGCGATCGCGGCGTAGTTTATAGCCTCAGAACCTATCAAATACCCTTGGGTTCTCGCACCAGTAGAGGTACACCCATCGTTCAGATGTTACCCATACCCAAAGAAGAAAAAATTACTTCCATCGTGCCAGTAAGTGAGTTTAGCGAAGAAGAATTTTTAGTCATGCTCACCAAAGGCGGCAACATCAAAAAAACCGCACTGGCCGCATTTAGCAACATTCGCTCTAACGGTTTAATAGCCATATCCTTAGAAGAAGGTGATCAACTACGCTGGGTGAGACGAGCCAAAGTAGAAGATAGCATCATCATCGGTTCACGTCAGGGTATGGCCATTCACTTCCGTTGTACCCATGATCAACTACGTCCTTTAGGTAGGGCAACTCGTGGGGTAAAATCAATGAAACTCAAACCCGGTGATGAACTCGTAGGAATGGATATACTTCCTGCGGCAATTCTCGATACTTTAAACCCAGAAACAGAAGCAGAAATAGAAGAAGAAACCATAGAAGTAGAAGAAACCACAGAAAACAGCGAAGAAACCACAGAAACACCCAACAGCACAGGTCCTTGGGTATTAGTAATTACTATGGGAGGTTATGGAAAACGTGTCCCAGTCGGACAATTTAGACTTCAAAACCGCGCCGGACAAGGTATCACCGCCACCAAATTCAAAAACCGCAAAACCAAAGATCAACTAGCCACCTTGCGGATAGTCAACCCCGACGAAGAAATCATGATGGCCACCAATCGCGGTATTATTATTCGGCAAACAGTCAACGCAATTTCAGTGCAATCACGAACAGCAACCGGCGTGAGAGTACAAAAACTAGACGAAGATGACGCAATTACCGGAGTAGCAGTAGTTCCCGCCGATGCTGGAGATGCTGAAGAAACAGAATAAACAAATTAGGGAGAGGTTACAAAACTTACTCCCTTACCTAGTAGCATTAACTAGCGGCACATTAATGGGGGTGACAGTTGCCCCCTTTGGTGCTTGGTTCTTTGCTTGGGTTGCCCTCGCACCCCTTTGGGTAATAGTCGTTAAATATAACACTATAAAAAATCCCCCTACCCCCTGCCCCCTGCTCCCTGCCTTGTTGTGGGCGATCGCCTATCATGGAATCGCTCTATTTTGGATCACAGGTATTCACCCCATGAACTGGTTAGGTGTACCCTGGTGGCCGAGTTTATTAATCACCATCTTTTGCTGGTCATTTATTAGCCTGTGGGGAGGCTTATTAGTAGCTCTCTGGGCATTTTTGATGGTTAAACTAGATAAACAAAAGCCCTGGTTACGGGTTCTAATAGGCACAGCCTTATGGTGTAGTTTAGAAAGTTTATGGAGTTCTGGATCATTATGGTGGAGTTCTTTATCTTACACTCAATCTCCGCATAACTTGATAATTTTGCATTTGGGGCAACTTTCGGGTCCAAACACAGTAACAGCGGTTATTATTGCAGTTAATGGGTTAGTTGGTGAATCTTGGATATATTATTTCGCGCAATCGCTTTTAGCGATCCCGCAGAGTAGGACTAAAAGAGCAAAAGAAGAAAGAAAAAACTCTGCGTCCTTCGCGTCTCTGTGGTTCGTTAACTCTTATATAATTTCAGCAGCAACACTATTAATTACTGCCCACATTTTAGGTTTTATTCTTTATTCTCAACCTTTAAATAATCTGGAAAATACAGCATTAAAAATCGGTATTATTCAAGGGAATATTCCTAATGAAATTAAGTTATTACCCCAAGGATATCGGCAAGCAATTAGCAACTATACTAACGGATATTTAACCTTAGCAAATCAAGGTGTAGATGCAGTATTAACTCCTGAAGGTGCGTTACCTCTATATGCAAATGACTTTCAAAATACACCCTTATTAGATGCAGTTAAAGAGAAAAAAGTAGTTGCTTGGTTGGGTGGTTTTGGCAGGACAGGTAAAAGTTATACTAACAGTTTATTTGGTGTGAACGGTGAAGGTAAAATTACGAGTAGATATGACAAATCAAAACTTGTACCTTTAGGGGAATTTGTACCATTTGAAGAAATTATTGGGGGTTTAGTTCAACGTTTATCACCATTAGATGAACACCAAATACATGGGGCAAAAAATCAAGTTTTTGATACTCCTTTAGGTAGGGCAATTGTCGGTATTTGTTATGAATCTGCATTTTCAGAAATCTTCAGATATCAGGCTTTTAATGGAGGGCAATTTATATTAAGTTCTTCCAACGATGCTCACTATACCCAAGCAATGGCAGATCAACATCATGCCCAGGATATTATGCGAGCAATTGAAACCGATAGATGGGCAGTAAGGGCAACAAATACAGGTTATTCTGCTTTTGTTGATCATCATGGGAGAACTTTGTGGAAGTCAGGATATAACAGTTATGAAACCCACGCGGAAATTATTTATCCTCGTCAAAATCGGACTTTATATGTACGTTTTGGGGATTGGTTGATAATTGTTTTGTTGGTTTTGGGGGTGTTGGGGTGGGTGTTATTTTAATATCATTTAAATCCCCGACTTCTATTTTTAGCTATCATCAAAAAAATCAATCTTGTTAAGAAGTCGGGGATCTGTTTCTGCTAAACTAAAACAAACCTCATCTTCCAGGAGGGTATATGATTTCTACTCAAAATATCCCTACATCAGAAACCAAACTTCCAGATCATACTCAACTTCCAGAGTCGGATGGTACATTTGTGAAAAATTGGCAAGAACATCCTCAAAGTATCTTACTTACTGATTCCATTAAACCCATTCTCCAAGAATTACACCCTGATAATCAATATTGTATCGGACAAGATTTAGGTATCTACTGGAGAATTATGGACCCTCCAGAACGGGGTGCGGAAGCTCCTGACTGGTTTTATGTAGCTCATGTACCACCTACTTTAAATGGACAAACACGACGTTCCTATGTTTTGTGGCAAGAATTTATTGCCCCATCAATTATCTTAGAATTTGTGTCTGGGAATGGTGAAGAAGAAAGAGATAAAACCCCTTGGCAGGGCAAATTTTGGATTTATGAACAGGTAATTCGGACTCCTTTTTATGGAATTTACGAAGTTAATAAAGAAAGTTTAGAAGTTTATGAATTAATTGGTGGAAAATATCAATTATTAGCAACAAACGAACGAGGACATTATTCAATTCCACCTTTAGGAGTTGAGTTAGGTTTATGGCAAGGTGAATATCAAACTGTAGATTTACCTTGGTTGCGTTGGTGGGATTCACAAGGTAATTTATTATTAACTGGTCATGAAATAGCCGAACAAGAAAAGCTAAAAGCTGAACAAGAAAAGCAGAAAAATGAGCGGTTGATTGCTCAATTACGTGCTTTGGGAGTTGAACCAGATGTTTAATTGCTAATTTTTGGACTGCTTTTTTTAACAAGGTCAGTTATTAGTTATCATCTGCTATCACTCAAATCTGATCACTACATTAACTATGGATACTGCCATCTGGCATAATAGCAGCAGTTAAAAAAGCCTCACTCATATCTGTGGCGTTTAAGTTAGCTCTAGTTAAGTTGACTTCACACATATTTGCTTCACTTAAATCAACTCCTGTTAAATTTGCTCCTTGTAAATCTGCTTTCCACATTCGCACACCTGCCATTTTTGCACCACTTAAATTTGCTCCTTGTAAATTAGCTGCGGTAATTGATGCTTGGTGTAAATTAGCATCAGATAAATTTGCATTAGTTAATAACGCTCCACTTAAATCTGAGTCGTTCAAATGAGCATTAGTTAATACCGCATCAGTTAAATCTGCACCACATAAAATTACTTCTGATAAATGGGCATTTTCTAATTTTGCACCTCTCAGATTTGCTTTACTTAAATTTGCTCCCGTTAGCGATGCACCAGTTAAATCAGCATTTCTCAAGTCTGCTCTAGCAAAGTCTATACCTCCTAAGTTAGCTCCCTGGAAATTTGCAGAGGGTAATATTACACCATAAAAACTTCTTTCACCTCTAGCATATCGAGTTAATAATTCTTGGATATTCATACTTGTTAATTCCTATTTCTTAGGATATGAATTTTAATCTTAAATAATATATAACTTTAAATCATCAGCTATGGGAAATATTGTAATCAAAAAATAACATTTTTAGTTAGCATTTCATCAACTCTCAATAAAACTGAATATTAGAATTGAAAAAGCCGACCAGTTTTAACCAAAATGAAAGGTACTAGCCGGACTTGTTTGTATTTGTTTATGGCTAAATAATTTTTAGCGTTTTTCTACTTGTACAGGTAGATGTTTCTGCCAGTATACTATACTGCTACTCTTAATATTGTTTTTAAGAATAACTATTTCGTCAGTTATCCCCCCGTGGTTTAGCTTTATTAACTCTTAATTGACGACCCATCCATTCTGCACCGTCTAATTCTGCGATCGCAGAGTCTTCTTGTGCATCTTCGATCATGTCAACAAAAGCAAATCCCCGCATTCTCCCAGTTTCGCGGTCTGTAGGTAAGACAACTCTTTTCACCTCACCATAATCAGCAAACACGGCTTTTAAGTCTGCTTCAGTAGCGCGGTAAGAAAGATTTCCAACGTAGATAGTCATTATGAGTCACGTAATTTTCAACAAAAAGCGGATCATTCAGCGATAAATTGGAACTTAGCAAATTTTTAGTCTTGCATAGTTACCTATAATTTACGTGTAGCAAGTATCACTGGATAGCAGTCATAAAAACTAACTATTTCCAAATATCCGTTTGCTACCAGACTGAACACACGCATCTGCAAATTATCATAACTGATCGTGATGGTTTCCAAAGTATGGGATTTTACAAAGAATCATAAGACAAATTTATATGCTTTTGTCTATAGGACAAACTCAAGTTACACCAAAAATCTCATGTAGGGTGTGTCAAAATAATCTTGGGGGGAGGGAATAGAAGGCAAAAGGCAAAAGATAAATATTCTTCCCCTGCTCCCCCTGCCTCCCCTGCCCCCAAAAGCTGCTTAGTCAATAGAAATTCTTTGGGGTCCAGAGGTTTTACCATTGTCAGCGTCAGGGGTAACTTTAGGTGATACCTCTGAGCAATGATTCTTGTTGAGCCAAGTTTTTACAGGATCTTCGTTTAAATTTAATCTCAGAACACCAGAAACAAAACCACCCATAAAGGATACAGGATGCTGGGCCAGTTCTTTAAATAGAGGTGATAATTCACTAATAAACATTACAATCTCCCAGAATTGCCGTAAAAATTATTAATTCTTTACCAATTTTAACAGATTCTTCAGAAGCCACCAACAACAACAGTGATGTTTATTTGTGTTAAATCTGTATTAGCATACAGTAGGACACTTTAATAAACAAATAAATAAATATGGCTAGTAACTGGGAAAACTTCCTCAAAAATTTAGGTGAATGGAGAGGTTCATTTACTCAAATATCTTCCAACGGAGAAACATTAAACTCTACCCCTAGTATTTTAAATTTAGAAGCCTTTGATAACAATGAAGGGGTAATGTTTAGAATTAGGCGTTTTGATCAGAGTGGTTATGATAGTACACCCATTCAAGATCATCAACAAGAATATCGTTCTATAGGCAGACAAAATATATTTTTTGATAATGGCTCTTTTTCCAAAGGCACATTACAACTAGCTCCATTTACAGAATTTGGTGCAGAATATGGCTTTGTAGATAACGATAGGCGATCGCGTTTAGTACAACTATTTGACAAACAAGGAAACTTCACTAACTTAACCTTAATTAGAGAATTTAGAACTGGTACAGATGCTAAGGAACGACCACCATTAACAGTATCACAGCTAATTGGTAAATGGTCAGGAAAAGCCCACACAGTCTATTCAGACATGAGACCTTCAGAAACTCAAACCAGTCATTTAGAAATTAAAGAAATAGGTAATGAATATTTAGAACAAACACTAACATTTGGACAGCAAACTATTACATCAAAAGCCAAAATATCAAACAACAAACTAATTTTTGAAAAATCAGGAAATACCCAAGAAATCTTATTATTACCAGATGGAATATCTAGTAACGTCCCCTCAAAACTAGAACTAAGAAAACCCTTCATTGTTGAAGCAGGTTGGTTAGTTAGAGATAACGAAAGACAAAGACTAATTCGCACTTACAGCGAAAAAGGAGAATGGGTAAGTTCAACTCATGTAATTGAAATTAAAGATATTTAGGGAACAGGGAATAGAAGGAAGAAGGCAAAAGGCAAAAGGCAAAAGGCAAAAGATAAATATTTTCCTCGTTTTCCTCGTTCCCAGTCTCCAGACTGGGAATGCAGTTATAGAGTCTTTGACTCTAAATTTAACAAAAGGCAGAGCCTTCAGTCATACATTCCCACACAGAGTATGGGAACGAGGGATACATTCCCACACAGAGTATGGGAACGAGGGAAAACTCCTTGATATCCTTACGTCGGTGACTGTTCAGGGAACATACACTTATCAGAGTCACAACCGCTTGGTCCTGCTTCTGACATTTCCCCTAAATCATAACGACTTAAAGCACCACAAAAATCATCGGTTTTCCGTCTAGCTTTCACCTCAGCCGACAAACGATCATAAGTTTCTTTATCTATGGGTTCAAAAGGTAAACGGGGGAAGGTTTGAATGTCATCAAACCGCGCTAACAACGCTGCGGAAATGTAACCTTCATCATTTTTCACCGCTTCATAAATGCGAGTTCCCAAAACTTCAACTTCTTCAGAACGTAACTCTAAAGTTGCTGAGGTGTTATGAGTGGTGTAGTATTTCTGCACCTGCATCACAAAATCTAACTGTGCTAATACAGAAAACTTGGATACATCAATTACATCCGCTCCTGGTAAATCTGCCCAAGAAACAGCAACGGGAATTTCTACCAACCATTCTGTACAACGAGGGTCAAACGGATCATTTAATAAGTTACCGTTTTCGTCTTTGTCAGATTGGGAAGGTATAACATTATACCCATAATCTATGCAAGCCAAAGCCACCGGGTCATTTTTACGGAAGGTGATCCGCCGGATGAATCTTTGCGCTTTGGGGGGATGCCAACCAGAACTAGCACCCGTTAATAAAGATTTTGTCCCGCTAGGCTGCACAGTAGTACACCGATTGGGGCGTTTAATTCCGTGTTTATCGCAATATTCCCAAACAGCTTGATGTACTATTTCTCTCCATCTGCTCAGGTATTTTTGCTCACCACGTTTGAATATTAAACCTTCTTCGGTTTCTGGTCTTCCTTGTTCCCACCAGCGCAACCAGTCTACACCAAAAGCGTGAACAAAGAAGTCAAATAAACCGGTAAAGGAAACGCCGACAATGGGATCAAGTTCCCGACTATATTGATAGCGGGGTTCTTGGAAGCGATGGTTTAACAATGCAGCAACGGATAAAGCACCGGCTTTAAATGCTTCTTCTTGTTCTTTGTAGTTGTCGGGATTGAGTTGGTTTAAGTGTACCTCGGACAAGTTACAGTTTCCAGTTAAGGTATTACCAAACACACCTTTATGATATTCCGGCTCATTAAAGCAGTAGGTATCATGTAATCCTGGTAGTTGTTCCACACTTTTCACAACTTGCCATTTACCTTTATGTTTGGCTGGTTTACCTTTGCTCACATCCAAACGCTGACAAGGAATTTCGCCACAGTCAGTTATTTGTAAGTAGTATAAATCTCTGCTTCTGATACCGTAGTTTGTGACTGCTCCTTTGTGAGCGCAAAGGTTAAGAGATGAACGAATACCGCATTTAGTCAGTAGTAATTGCACTCGGTAAGCTCGGTCATAGTCAGAGATATAGATTCTAATGCCATTGCTGCTGGTATTTGAACCATCTGTATCTGCTAAACCAGCAATAAAATGTAAAATGGCTTGACGTTTCCAACTTGCTATGACGTTTAATGCTTCTGGGTTAGTTTTGAGGCTTTTAAGAAATTCTCCAGAAAAACCTAAATCTGTAACGTCTGTAAATGCTGGTAAGTAGTCATATTCTCTGATGGGAGATTTATTTCCTGCTAGAGATAAAACGGCTTTTTGCTCGTATAGTCTCACCTTGGCATTGTGGTTTTTATCTGTTGTACCGTCTCCTACTGCTACCCCTAAAGTATAGGCATAGTTGATATCAACATCTAATCCATCTTCGTACTGAATAGTAAATGGTTCTGTGTGGATAGCATAGTTACTTGTATCCATTAGGTCTTTTGTTTGCACTTCTTTGTAATTTTTGCCGAATCTGTTTTTAACAAAGAAGCGGTGATACTCAGTGGCATCTAAATATGTACCATCTGCAAAACGCACACGATAGAGAACGCGAGAACTGCCAGTTTTGAATGGTTGAACCTGACTCCAGTTTTTACCATTCCAAATCTCAATATCGCATCCTACAACGTCTTTAATTTTGTGCATTCCATCTTTGGTGATCAGTAGTGTATCACCACTGACGCAGTGAAAATTAGCACCTATAATTTCGCCACAATTGTGAGCTACTATTCCATTAGCATCAAATTGAGAAACTCCTGGTACAGTACAGTCAAAAACTGCCTCCACACCATCAGGTATAATTTCTTTGATTTTAACTGCAAATCGCTCACGATTTAGTTTTCGTTTGTACCCATTGATTAATTCTTCTAAACGACTAGCTTTTTGAGGTTCTTGAAATCCAACAATGGTTTGGAAAGTATAGATATTATCATTGGTGATGACAAGCTCATGCTGTGCTTTGCAAAAATACAAGGCAGGTTGACGATTACTATCAGGAAGATGACGATAGTTTTCACTACGACGCTCTTGATAAATCGTTGAAATAACACCTAATCTGGCCAGCATTCTTTGAACTATTTTCAAAGTTTCCAGATTGCTTTGTGCCAGCCTGATACTAACACCTTTTTGTTGATTTCCTTGTACACTACCATCAGCATCGAATAAGCCACGTAAAAAACCACGATAAAATTCATAGCTGGCTTCCTCAATTTTATCTGTTGGCATTTTGTGTTCTAAAGTAACACCATAATCAGCAGCCAATCGAGCCAAGCCTGATGATTGAATCACTCGATGTTTTAGCTGTTTGTGGTAATGCCCAGATTCTGTAGATCCAGAATAATCAACAGTCTTCTTGAGTAAAGCGACAGCATATCTTCCCATTTCTTCTTGAGTATCTTCCCAATATCGTAGAAGTGCTGTTTCACCCCATTGTGTTGAGGCAATGCTGCCATCACCAATCAGATTACCAAGTAACCAACCCTCGTCAAAAGTACCAAAGCTATCCCAAGGTTGTACCTGACGATGATTATGAACCAAAATATAGTCACCTGAACTCAAATCTTTAGCTTCTACCCATTCAGAGTATTGCTTTTTCTGAGTTTGAGCAGTCACTTTAAGTAGCTGATGATTACCAGTTAAACGTAATTCATAGCCCTCTTGAGTGATTACTTTAAATACAGGTTTGACTCCTGTAAACCAAAAGCCATCGGTTGTAGTGCTGAACAATTCTCCATTGACATAGACACTCAACTGTTTACCTATCAAATCTTTAACTTGTCTTGCACCTTTTTCAGTGTGAATCCATGTATCAGCAGTAATACATGGATTTAAGCCATATCTGCCTAAGCGGTGATCTAATTCTTGTTCATCAATATCTGGGTGATGTTCTTGTATCCATGCTTTAGCTTTTCCTTGTTCGTAAGCTTGCAGGAAGTCTTTTTTCAGTTCTGGGGTGTTGAGTATATCAATATTAGCTCTTGCTACTGCTTCACCAGCCCATTGAATTGCACCTTCACCACTGTAATACTGCTTTTGCACTGCGGCAATAGATTCTTCTAAAGTCGGCTTGCGGTGAAATACTCTTGTGTGGTTGGCCATCCGCAAAGCGTCACGTTCTGGATCTATGCGCCAGTTGCCTTCTGCGTCTTGTTGCCAAAGGTTATCTTTTGCAGTTGCTCCTTGTTGGTCTTCTGCAACGAATTGTCTCATGCCGGCACTGTTAGAAACTAAAATACCTTCACAGACAAATTCATGGACAGTGGCAACTTCTATATCATAGGTAGGTGCAGTCCGCACATCAAAGTCAACCCCTAAAACTTTGACTGGTACTAAGTCGGTTGCTTCGGGAAGGTGTTTTTTCAATGTTGGGACTATCATTTGTTCCTGGTTATTACTCCAGCCGTATTGATAGGAGTTAATAAGCGGACGTACCATAGTTTTCGGGAAACCATGATCTTTAAATGATTGGGGTGTTTGGCGTTTTTGCCTGGAATATTGCAGAGAATATTTTTCAAAGCTGTTTTCTACTGCTTTATAAGCTGTTTCACCAACTGTTACTAATTCCCCTTCCCATTTGCCTGTACGTTTACGAATTGAACTACATAAACGGGTGGTAATTCCCAAGGATGCGTACAGGGTTTGAACTTGCTGTAAAAATCGCTGTTGAACAGAAGCAACCAAAACGCCTTGAGAATGACATCCATCAGCATCAGCAAGTCCAGCTAGGTAAGCTTGGCGAATGTCTGCTTTACCTAAGAGGATACAATCAGGAATGTTTAAGGGTTGAGATGGTTGTTTGAATAATCCCAAGTATTGATTTAAAGCTGCTGAATTAAATTGTAATTCGTAGGCTTTGGTTTGACATTGTTCAGGAGTTCTCAGGGTGTGTGTTTCTAAACCAAATTCTCGCCCAACTGCAATTAAATGTTCTAAAATTTGGGGACTGTTTTCATGTACCCTAAATCTGACTCTTGAACCATCACTGCTAACTGAACCGTCACCGTGTAAATAACCGATGAAGTAAGCGACATCTGGTGTTAATGCGGGTATGGTGATGGGTTTGGTTTTGCCTGTGATTTTACCGCGAAATTCTGGTAGTTCGGTGGCTGTTCCGGGAATTGCTTGTGGTACGAATATGAGGCGATCGCCTGGTTGCAAGTCTTTAGCTTTCACCATTTTGTAATTGCCGTACACATCGGTTAATACAGCAACTTTATGATCTGCGGTACATTCAAAACTACCATCTTGGGTTTGAATGCGACAAAGTGACTGTTCTCCTTGAATAAAGAAGTTAGTCACAGGATAGAAACCTTTGCTGGTGAGGACGCGATCGCCTATTCTCACTTTAGCAATAGGAACTAACCCAGCTTCTGTATGCACTAAGGCATTTTCAGGCAAACAGCGCCGAATATTTCCCGCCACTATACTTACAGCCGCTTCATCAATCAATAAACAGCATTCCACAGAAGTTAACTGTCTACCGATCGCCTTATTTAAAATAGCGGCGCAGCGTTCATATAAACCAGGTAATTTTACTGGGTTAGCAACACCACCAAAACCTTTCAGGGTTTCCCCGGATTGACGCACATCGTTAATATCTACAATTACCTGAACTTCATCGGTGAAACGTTCATCAGTAGAAAGTTCTAACAGGGTTTGATAGGACTGTACCCAACCTTCCCGACTGTCGCCAACGTGAATAGTTACAGTATTATCTTTAACAACTATCTCTGTAAAATCTCGACGTTTTTCTACAGGTGTGTTACCAACTTGACCTGTAATAGTGACATTTAAACGGTTACGGATAGGGGGCAGTTGATTAATATACTTAGGTTCAATAATAGCACCTGTACCACAACCCATCATGGCCAAGTCCATCATTAAACCAAAGGCTTTCCAATCAGTTAAGTTTGTAGAAGTACAATTATAAGCACCAGAAAAGTTTTTAGATTTCTCTAACCATTCTGTTCCACCCACCCACAACCAGCGGCCACTGGGTAAGGCTTTCATATTACGTTGCATTTTGTCTAAGAGTACGGCTTCTTCTTGGCTAAGTTTGCCTAACTCCACTAAACCGCGTAACGTGCGATCGCAAACCTCATCCCAGGATTCTCTTAAACCTGCTGGTGTACGACGGCTGTAGGTTCTAAAAAAGACAGGATTTGCTGCTGGTGCGGTTTCGGGAAAAGATGCACTCTGACGTTGACGTTGCAGTTCTTGAACCATAGTTCGAGTTTGTTACTGAATCACAGATTAAGACTATAACGCCAACTTGTTGTATTATGAAAGGTTGATAAATTTGCCACTTTGTGATCTACAATATTTTGTATAATATGTAACGGTTTTGACTTTTTGGTGTAAAGTCCTGACTCTGTACCAGAGCTAATAAAGGTTATCATTTACTACTAAGCATTGAAGGCAAGTAAAGATTCTAATTCATTGACATCAGTTACAACTCTACGTAACTGCTCACTAAAATATACAACTTCATAATTAGGTGCAAGTTCTTTTTGTAGTTGTTTCCACAAACTAATACCTTCTTGTTCAAAAGCTGTTTCTGCTTTTAAATCTGAAAAACCTGATGAACCAGGATCTTCCCAATTCAACTTTGCATCATAAATATCTGCCCATTTTGCTAAACGGTTGATAGTTTCTTCACTTAATGGCATCATTTCTGGATCAATATCTCCAACCTTATCAGAACTAGCCCACCATAAAGGGTAGCATCCATAATCAGCCATGAGTTTGATTTTTTCTGCCATAATCAATTTACCAACTTATAGGGAAGTTCTGGGGTTAGCTCCCACTATATACCCATTATCGCTTACAGTGACAGCAATGTAGTGAGTTTTGCTATTAAAGTTAACTTCATAAATAATGCGAGTGTTTTTTCTTCCTTGATACCCAATTATTTTCCCTTCCGCTATTGCGGTAATAATTGCATCCGGTATCTGTTCTACTTCTATACCTTGATCTGCAAATTGTGAAGAATGTTTTTCTAATATATGCTGTAGTCCTGCTTGAGTATTTCCTTCTTCTAAAAATACGATTTTGCCATCTGCTTTTTTAGCAATCTTTACTATTTTTTCAGGATTATGTTTAATCCCAAGTTGGGCAAGTTCAGCAAGTAAAGCCGATTTTTCATCATTGTTCATTTACATATCCTTCAATATTACAAACTAAGACTATAACGCCTAGTATTTATAGTATGAAAGATTGCTAAAATTGCCACTTTATACTTAAAAATATACTGTATTATAATAAAATATACAACAGATGTATATTTCTTTATTACAAAAACTTTATCCTGCCTTCATTCACAAAATCCATCAGAAATTTAATTAATGCGTAGAGACTCTATCTTTTATAAACTCTTCCAACAATATCCATTTGTCTTATTTCAACTATTGGAAAACCCACCCCAAAATGCAGAATTATATAAATTTGATTCTGTAGCGGTAAAAGAACCAAAATTTGAAATTGACGGTGTGTTTTTACCTCCAGAAAATGAACCAAAGGGTACTGTTTATTTTAGTGTTCGCGTAGCGTGCCGAAGGCATAGTACAGTTTCAAAAGGATGAACAACTGTATGAGCGATTATTTGCCGAATCTCACTTATATTTCTACCGTAACCGAGATAGATTTAGTGACTGGCAAGCCGTTATAATATATCCATCTCGAAACATAGAACAAAGTGATATATCTCCCCATCGTTCTTTGCTTAATGGCGATCAAGTGCATAGAATATATTTAGATGAATTGGGAGACATTGAACAATTACCCCTATGGGTAGGGTTAATGGTACTGACAACTTTAAAAGAAAGTCAAGCACCAGCAGCAGCTAGGAATTTATTAACCAGAAGTAATCAAGAAAATTCATCCAATGAGATGATTTTAGAAATGATTACTACCATCATGATGTATAGGTTTGAAAATTTGACTTTGCGGGAGTTTCAAGTCATGTTAGGAATTTCATTAGAAATAAGTCGCGCTTATCAAGAAATTAAACAAGAAGGAAGAGAAGAAAGTGCTTTAAATTTAGTCATGCGACAACTAACTAGACGTTTAGGAGAATTACCAGAAGAATTAAAAAATAATATTTCTGGTTTATCTTTGAATAACTTAGAAAATCTTGGAGAAGCATTGTTAGACTTTACCAGTTTACAAGATTTACAAACTTGGTTAAGTCAACTGCAAAATTAATTAAATCACTGATCAAAAACCCGACTTTTCCAGATAATTCAATAATATAATTGAAAATTTATAGAAGTCGGGTATTTCAAAAATATTAGATTTTAAACTATAATTAAATAAGCAACCAATAAAAATCAAATTACCAAAATATCACAATAATAATGTCCCTAGCACCTTGGAGAAGTTTAATAACTCGCGCACTACATAAAAACCGGAGTTTAGTTTATTCCCGCTATGTACAACTTGCAACCGTGCGAGAAAATGGTTTACCTGCAAATAGAACTATCGTATTTCGTGGTTTCTGGGAAGATACCAACCAGCTAAAATTTATCACCGATATTCGCAGCGCAAAAGCTGAACAAATACCCCAACAACCAGCAGCGGAAATTTGTTGGTATTTTCCCAACTCCAGAGAACAATTTCGTATTTCTGGAAACTTGATTTTAATAACTTTTAACTCTCATCCCCAGTTACAACCAGCAAGAATAAAAATGTGGCAAGAATTAAGTGATGCAGCACGTTTACAATTTGTCTGGCCTGAACCGGCAAAAGAAAGAGTAAGAACACCAGAAGCATTTACACCACCAGCACCAAACCCCTTAGAACCCTTAGAAACCTTCTGTTTATTATTACTTGAACCGACAAAAGTAGACCATTTACAACTGCGAGGTGAACCACAAAATCGAACAATTTATCAAATTAATGAACATCAAAACTGGGAAACTCAAGAAATTAACCCTTAAACTCTCACCCACCTCATTTCTCTGCGAACTCTACGTCTGGAGCGGTTCGATACTTCTTAATTTAAAACTTTAAAAACTTCTTACGCATCTTCACCACAAAACTATTAACCTCCGGTATTTTCATCATCCCCGCAATAACAGCAAACACACAAATTCCCACACCACCAGCAACACACAATTCAACAATTAAAATTACTAAACCCTGAGTTCCCAACACCCGCTGACAAGCAACCAAAGTCCCATAACTAGCAATTCCACTCACCAAACTACCAGCAGTTAAACCAAAAATTGGAACACTCCATTCTCCCAAAGGTAAACCATTTAATTTCTTATTTAATAACCACAACAACATCAAAATTGAACTACAATTCACACCCACCGTAGCTAAAACTAAACCAGGCGCACCAAAAGGTTTAACCAAAATAAAATCTAAAACCGCATTTAGTAAAATATTAAAAGTGCTAATTTTAAAAGGCGTTTGTCCATCACCTAAAGCATAAAAAACCCTCACTAAAACATCACGTCCTAAATAGGCAAACATCCCAATTCCATAGGCAATTAATAAAGAAGAAACTAACTCAGTAGCTTCTTGTTTAAATGCCCCCCGTTGATAAACTACCTGAACTATGGGATCAGATAAAGCTATCATTAATGCCCCTAAAGGTAGCATAGTCACAGCAGTTAATAAAAGTCCTTGACGAATACGTAATTTTAAATCTGGCCAGTTTTCCGGTTCTGCTAATTTCGCAAAAATAGGTAATAAAGGCAGTAAAATAATATTAGAAATAATTCCTAACGGTGTTTGTACTAATAAATTTGCATAGTTAAAACCAGCCGCCGCACCTTTAATGGGACTGGCAAAAAATAAATCAGTAGCAACATTAATCGGCATCATTCCTGAAGAAATAGTTGCCGGTGTCATGATTTTAATTACTTCTTGCACTGCGGGAGATTGAAAATCAAATCTCAGTTTTAATGTCCCTAAACCTAATTTCCATTGAACAATTAATTGTACCAACCATTGTAAAATTGCCCCCGCTAATGTACCAATTGCTAAGACAATTCCCCCAATTAAAGCAAACTCTGGTTTAATAATTTCCTGCCCATATTGTAACGCTAAAATACCAATTCCAATAACAACGGTAACACTAGATAATAAGGGACTAATTGATAATAACCAATATTGATTTGCTGCATTTAGAGTACCGAAACCAATCCCAATTAAACCAGAAAATAACGCCATTGGTGACATTATTTGTAATTGGAAAATGGCTATTTCTCTGGTTTTTGGTTCTAAACCATAACCAACAAGATCAATTAAAGGCGCTGCTAAGAAAATTTGAGCAACTGTTACTATTAATAATAAACTGCCAACTATGGTGGTTACTGTTTCTACAATAGGTGCAGATTCAGATTTTTCTCGTTTAGCTAAAACACTAACAATGGCACTATGTAAAGGTCCATTGACACCACCTAATAATATTAATAAAAAACCAGGAATAATGTAGGCATAACTGTAAGCAGTAGCAGCAGCACCCACACCAAAAGCAGCGGCGATCGCCTGTTGTCTAATTAAACCAAATACTTTACTAATTAAGGTGGCTGCGGCTACAATACCAGCAATACCAGCAAAGGAACGAGCAGGTTTTTGATCTTTTTCTTGTTCAGTCACAAATAATACCCAGCAAATTATATATCAAAAGCTCGAAAACTTTTTCCAAGCATAAATTAACGAATGTCAATTATCGCAGATCATCTACTCTATTGCCTATCAATATATTGATCAAGCAAACGGAGAAACAGTAAAAACTTCAAAAATACAACCTTTAAAAAATAAGTCTTGAAAAAACAAATCTCGTTTAATCACAACCCGCTAAAAATGAGCGCGAAATTTTTTTTAGGGTTCTTGACATTTCCCAAAAATCTTGTTATCATGATTTTGATAAGGAAGAACTATCTTTAGCGCATAAGTAAGTCTTGTCAAGCCTAAAAAAATAGTATTAATATCAAAAATCAATATTTTCCGTAAAATCCAATTAATCACTGTCACCTGTCACCTGTCAACTGTCAACTGTCAACTGTCAACTGTCAACTGTCACCTGTCAACTGTCAACTGACTACCGACACCCCAAACTATCCCGTGTAGACACACCAGTGACAGGGTTAACACCATCAGCCCGTTCACATAAAAGAGAAACTTGATAACGATCAATTAAAGCATCACTAAAATCAGCCCCAGTGATATCAGCATCATAAAAACGGCTACGAGTTAAAGTTGCATCTGTGAAAATAGCATTTTTTAAATTAGCGCCATCTAAAGTAACTCTATCAACCAAAGCACCAGTTAAATTAGCATCTTGTAAATTAGCATTTAACAACACACCTTTAGTGAACATTGCATTAGTTAAATTTGCACCCTGAAAACTTGCACCACGCATTTCCGCAGCCACAAAATTAACTCCAGATAAATCAAGCTCAGAAAAATCACGATTTTCTAAAGAAGCATTATTATAATTAATGGTATTAACTTGAGCAACAGCAGGTTGAGGATTAATCATTATCCATAACCCTACCAAGATTAAAACAAATAGTAAACTAAAAAATTTCCGCAACATTTTGATCATAAACTTATCTTTTTATTAAATAATTCTACAATTACTGGG
>RDXV01000259.1 GCA_004292695.1 Nostocales cyanobacterium
AGGAGAGAACCACCTCTTGCTTAGACACCGCAAGGGATCTAATCTAAGTGGACTCGTTGAACCAAGAATCCCCGCACCTTTAGGTCGGGGAGTGTCAATAGGTACTGTTCCTGAAACCCTTTCTCGCGCTTTTTACAAACTCACTCAAGAGGGAAAATTTGAAGTGAACGGAACAAAAATTATATTATTTGACAAAATACTCACATCCAAGCACGATTAGATTTTGATATAAAAACCCCTTGGATAATACACCTAGCATACCAGAAAAAAAGAGTATGTCAATAAGCTGTTACGCACCTGAATTGTATAATCCTAAAATGCTTAAATCTTGTGGGGTGGGCATCTTGCCCGCCATACTTATACAAATTAAATGCACAACAGCTTATCAATGGCTGAAATAACCGATCTTCGTAAAATTATTGATAATGTTCTCAATAATATTGAGAATGGAGGCTGATTATTGAGAAAAAAAGGAAGTTGAAAATTTTGGCAAGTTTGAGATTTAAAAAATTTATGAATGACAAACCGCAGAGACGTAGAGGACGCAGAGAAATAAGAGTTTCTGTTTTTCCCTGCACCTGTCACCTGTCACCTGTCACCTGTAACTTATATTGCTTCCACTTCTCCTGCTGTCTCGCTCTTTTCTCCTCCGTTAAACTATCAAAACAGTGAGGACAAGAAATACCTTCTTCATACTTAGGTGACGTTTTATCAGCGTCGGAAATGGGATGACCGCAACAGAAGCATAACTCATAACTTCCTTCTTCCAACCCATGACGCACCGCAACCCGTTCATCAAATACAAAACATTCTCCTTCCCATAAACTTTCATCTTTGGGGACTTCTTCTAAATACTTGAGAATGCCTCCTTTGAGGTGATAAACTTCTTCAAATCCTTGTGATAGCATATAGGATGAAGCCTTTTCACATCTAATTCCACCTGTACAAAATAAAGCAACTTTTTTATGTTTGCTTGGGTCTAAGTTTTTACTCACATATTCAGGAAATTTTCGGAAAATCTCAGTTTGCGGGTTTTCTGATCTTTTAAATGTCCCAATACTGACTTCATAATCATTACGGGTATCAATTACGGTAACTTCTGGATCGGAAATTAAATCATTCCATTCCTTCGGATTTACATAAATTCCTACCTTTTCATTAGGATCAACTTCCGGTATTCCTAATGTAACAATTTCGCGTTTTAACCGCACTTTCATCTTTTCAAATGGCGGTGTGTCGGTGTAAGATTCTTTATGTTCTAAATCTGCTAACCGTTCATCATTGCGGAAAAATCCCAAAACCGCATCAATCCCAGAACGAGAACCTGCTATAGTTCCGTTAATACCTTCTTTTGCTAGTAAAATCGTACCCTTAATATTTTGTTGCTGACAAAAATCTAACAACGGTGCTTGCAGTTCTTGATAATCGGGTAAACTAACAAATTTATACAGCGCAGCTACAACTATAATATTTTTTTGGTTATTTTCCTGGTGCATCTGTTTACAAAAAAAGAATAATGAGATATGATCTATTCTAAATTTAAAGTTAAACTGTTTCTTAAAAATAGAAACTTATCTAATTTTAAACTTTAACTTTCTGCTAAAAAAATGGGGGTTTAGCTCAGTTGGTAGAGCGCCTGCTTTGCAAGCAGGATGTCAGCGGTTCGAGTCCGCTAATCTCCACTAATTAGTTATGTCCACGTTTAAAGATCACAGAAAGGTTATTTGCTGGCATTTCATAAATGCTTTGTAGCTCCAAACCTTCATTTTGAGCAGCTTTCACCACATCTTCTAAATTCCGCACTCCCCATTCCGGGTTTTGCAACCGTAAAGACTGATCAAAATCAGCGTTACTGGGTGCAGTATGCTGACCTTTTTGTTTATAAGGACCGTATAAATAAAGGATACCATCAGGCGGAAGAATACGCCCAGCCCCAGCCATTAGTCCTAAACAAGCTGACCAAGGGGAAATATGAATCATGTTAATGTTGACTATAGCCTGAATAGGAGTGTCTGTTATTTTTTCCTTCTCCACAGGCCACATTGGTAATTGTGCATCTATATCTAATGGTTGGTAAATATTATTACTTTCAGATTCTGCTATCCAAGCTGTGATACTGTCTCTAGATATAGGGTTGGGATCAGAAGGTAGCCATTTTCGCGGTTTTAAATATGGTGCAAAAAATACCGCGTGTTCTCCTGTACCACTAGCTATTTCTAAAATTGTTCCTGTCGGTGGTAAAACCTGTAAAAGTATTTCTAAAATGTATTCTCGGTTGCGTTGAGTTGCTGGTGCAAATTGTTTTTGATCCGGGTTCATATTCATATCTGTTTAGGCTAATATTTGGTAATTAGTGAACATAAAATACTAACTAATAATTAATATCATCAATGATTTACTAACCTGATATACCATTAAATTGCAGTTAAATAATTACTAAACATAGATTTTCAGTTATATGATAAAATCATCAGAAAAACCTGGAGAAAAAATTGCCTAAGTTTATTAATTCTACCCAACCTCCTTTAAAGTTTATACCTCAGAATTTTAACCCTTTGATTTTAAAGGTGATGTCTTCATTTCTGCCTTTAATTTTAAGGTTAAGGACTAGACCTTGGCTACCAGCGGGTATTGTGAAAATAGAAGCTAAAAATGCTGAGACATTAGCTCAATTATATCATGAGTTTCAGAATGGTAAAGTTAGATTTTTAATAGCTTTTCGTCATCCCGAAGTAGAAGATCCCTTAACAATGCTATATCTACTTTCTCGAATTATTCCCAAAGTAGCAAAAGAGAAATTAATTAATTTAAAATATCCTGTTCATAGTCATTTTATGTATGAAAGAGGAATGACTTTATGGGCGGGAAATTGGTTAGGATGGTTATTTTCAAAGTGTGGTGGTGTACCTATTCGCAGGGGAAGAAAATTAGATAAAAATGCCATTCAAATGGTCAGAAATTTATTTGTTAATGCTAAAATGCCCATTGCGATCGCCCCTGAAGGTGGTACAAATGGCCATAGTGGTATTGTTAGTCCTTTAGAACCTGGTGTAGCACAAATGGGTTTTTGGTGTGTGGAAGATTTACAGAAAGCTCAACGTCCAGAAACTGTTTTTATTCTCCCAGTTGCTATTAAATATAGTTATGTTAACCCACCTTGGCAAAAAATAGATTGGCTGTTATCAAAACTAGAGGCAGATAGTGGTTTAACAGCAACAGAAATTAACACTAAAGAAAGTACAAGAGAAGAAATCTTATACAAAAGAGTTATCAGACTAGCAGAATATTTAATTACCGAAATGGAGGAATTTTATAGTCGTTTTTACCATAAAGATTTTACTGAAATTGGATCTGACAACATTCCCAACAATGAACTACTAATTAATAGATTACATCGTTTAATGGACACAGCATTAACGATCACAGAAGACTATTTTAATGTCCAACCCCAAGGTAATTTTATTGATAGGTGTAGGCGACTAGAAGAAGCAGGTTGGAATTATATTTATCGTGATGACATTAAAGACATTAATAAATTGCCGCCATTAAAAAGAGGTTTAGCTGACTGGGTAGCAGAGGAAGCTGATTTACGAATGCAGCACATGAGAATAGCAGAAAGTTTTGTAGCTGTTACTGCTAATTATATTCAGGAAAAACCAACTGCTGATAGATTTGCAGAAACAGTTTTATTGATGTTTGATATGTTATCCAGAATTAAAGATTCAACGTTACCAGGTAGACCGCGTTTAGGTTTAAAACAAGCAATGATTATAGTCGGTGAACCAATTTCTGTCACAGAAAGATGGCAAAATTGTCAAGGTAATAAACAAGCAAGTAGAAAGGCTGTCAGTGATTTAACTAATGATTTATTTATAGCTTTAAATCAGTTAATTAAAGACTAATATTCTATATCTAGTTTGGGTTGTAAAAGCCACCTAACCTTGTTTCTCACCACTGTCTTACTTAATCATCAAAAGTTCTGGCAAGACATCAAATTTTCAAATTTTTAAAGATGTTTCTAACAAACAAAAACCCCCACTTATATATAAGAGGAGGCTTTTGAGATGAAATATTAGCCCTGGCATCGAGCTATTTTGGCGAGGGGCAACCCCCAGACTATCGTTGCCGCAGCAGCGTTTCACCTCTGAGTTCGGGAAGGGATCAGTGTGGTTCCACCGCGCAATAGACACCAGGAAAACCCGTTGGGTGTACAAAACCCTGAAGACTGCAAGTAACGCGAAATCAATGTGATTTAGAGGTCAAGCCCTCGGTCTATTAGTACCCCTCTGCTACGTACATTACTGTACTTCCACA
>RDXV01000086.1 GCA_004292695.1 Nostocales cyanobacterium
CAAAGGGGGGAACTAGAGTTAAAGTCCCCCTTTTTAAGGGGGATATAGGGGGATCTAAAAATATTTGATACACCATGACAGACTTTTCAAACATCCTCTCAGAGACACAGAGTACGCAGAGGAGGAGAGAGGAATTATTCAAAGTCCCCCTTTTTAAGGGGGATTTAGGGGGATCTTCTTTTATACTTAAAGATCAAAGTGTCTGTGAAACCGTTGATCAATTTTGTTGGTTTTGCGTTTGTTACAAGTTAAACAGAGGGTTTGCAGGTTACTAATATCGTTTTTTCCTCCGCGAGATAGGGGGATAATATGATCTATGCTGAGGTTTGTTTCTAAGAATGTTTTACCGCAGCTTTGACATTGGTATTTGTCTCTTTGATAAACAAAGTTTCTTACTTCTGGGGGGATGGGTATACGTGGGGTTTTGTTCATAGTTATTTACTAAATTCTTGGGAAAATTCTTGAAAGTCTTTATTAACTTGTTCTGCATAATTTTGGGCATATTCTATAATTAGATTATGCCATTTTGAAGATTGAGCAAAAGCAATTAATTCATCTGCAATTGCTGAACCTTGTCTACCGCTACTGCGTAAATGATCCCAAGCGGTAATTTCGGCCATTGTTTCTATGAGTTGTTCTAAATGTCCTAAATTTCCATCCCATGCTTTTAAATGGACTTGATCTTTTTCTGGTTGTAATTCTTTTAAAATGTATGATTTTTCACCGTCATTAATAGCTTCTAATAAAGCTGGTGCAATACCTTGGAAACGATTTTGAATTGCAACTACTCTTGCAGCGGATGTTTCCCATTCTGGTTGGGGAATTTTTAAATAAGGTTGAAGTGAACTGGTGGGAGTTTCTTTAAAGTCTAATAAATAATTTTCATCAGGTGAACCATAACCTTCAATTAAAATTATATAACGTTCTAAACCTAAGCTACCATTACCAGCAACACGTTTTTCAATATCGAGAATTTGATAAAATTCAACTTCTTGATTTGTGGTATGATGCCAATGTTGAATTAATTCTCTTACCTTATCTTGTTCTGTATCTGTCGCTTTGAGAATCTTTTTGTCATCAACTTTTAAACTTCGTTTACCATCTTTTATGTTGGTATATTTATCTAAAAATTTAGCCCGTTCTCGTTTTTTCAAACTTTTTAATAAGTCTCTAACTAAACCTTTGGCAGTTTTTCTTTCTACGGTTCTTGCTTTTCCATCTGCAAGGTTTTTAGTGTAGGTTTTTAAATAAATTTCGCTCAGATGTAATGCTTCTTTGTCATTTATTCCCACTGCATGAGAACCGACAATTATACTGGAAATAAACCTCACTAAATCCCAGGTACAAGGTGCTAATACAGCTTCATCAAAGTCATTAATATCAAAGTAAACTAGCCGGTTATCACCTTTATAACTACCAAAATTTTCTAAGTGTAAGTCTCCACATATCCAGGTTAATGGTGCATTATTTATAGGAGAATCTGGGGGTAAGTCTTCATAAAATAAATGACAAGTTCCGCGAAAGAATGAAAATTGATCCGCTGCAAGTTTTTTATATTTTAATTTTAATAATTCGGGATCTCTTTTGTGGTTGAAGTTTTCGATACGGTTTTTGATGTTATTCATAGGTGGATGTTGTCTGAATCAGGATATCCAGGATTATAGGATTTACAGGATGTTGTTTAATGTTTAAATCTTACTTAACCACAAAAGATAATATATTCTATTTATGCAGCTTGATTAAATGTTGGTTGTGGAAGATTTTCACCTGTAGTTTGATAAGCAATTACTAATGATTCTAAAGCCTCAATTCCATTATTAACTGCTTCTTGATAAGTGTCTCCATGTGTCCGCCAAGTTTGTCCAGGGAAATCAGGAAACCCTACTAAAAAGCAGTTATCTTCTTCTGACCATTTAATTATCATTTGATATTTAAGATTCATCATTTTGTATTTTACCTTCTATTTCTTGAATAGCTTGTTTAACTTCTTTTTCTTGATATTTTTTAGCATCAGCAGCATCTTTACCATAAATAGTTATTTTTCCATTATATAATGGATGTATCCAGTTTGTGTGACTTCCTTTACCGGGAATTTCTGTAAAACCAGCTTGTTTAAGCATTTGTTTTAATTCTCTAATTTTTTTAGGTATTTATTTAATCTTTTATCTGAATCAGGATTTTCAGGATTATAGGATTTACAGGATTTGATTGAATGTTTAATTTTGAGGATTATTTGATTTTATCATATTTTATATTGTCAATTTCCCAGATCCCTGACTTCTTAGATTAATTGATAATTTATGGACAAAATTAATAAAAGAAGTCGGGGATCTTATCACCTTTAAATTCTGTAAATCCTGATTCAGACAATTTATTTATGATGATAAATCATTTATTTGACGACGTAAATCATCAAGGGGTGATTCAGGTTCTTTAATTTCTGGTTCATCAGGACAAAATTCTAAAGAAACTTTAATTCTGAATTTTCCAGATTGCCAATTTTGACTAGGTTTTAAAATCTGACACTCAACACCATTAGTTAACCAATTTTCGCTATTTTCAATAGACGGTAAACGACGACTTTTTATGGAGTCTAATCTACTATTTAACTGATGTAAATGTCCATTATCTAAAATCAAGTTTGATAATGCTAAATCCAGTTGGCTTAATTTTAAGATATGTCCATCAAAATCAATCACAATATCACCATCTTCCAAATCAAAAACTTCAAACTTATCATCCATCTCTTTTTCTCCTCTCTGCGTCTCTGCGCCTCTGCGTGATAAAATAAAATCATAGGTGAACACAGAAAACCCCCTGCATTCACCCAAAAATAATACTACACCTCCTCACCCCCAATTACAGGTAAAAGATGCTCATACAAATTCATAGCTTGCAAACAACTATTAATTCCCAAAACCGCAGAATTATACACCTGAATTTTCTCCTCAACCTGATTTAACAAACGTTGATTATTAGCAATTTTCTCCTCAGCTTCCTGTTCTAAAGTTTCCTGCAAATAATCACGCGCTTGGGGGTAAAGTTGTAAAATTTCATCAGCTTGTTTTTCTCCCATTGGTAACAACTGAGTTTTAATAGTTTGATTCAAAGTTTGTCGGAAAGATTGACGAATTGTATAAGAAACCTTTGGTTCAAAATCCAACTTTAACAATTGTCTAATAGCTGGTTCAGCTTCTACAACACTTTCTGCACCATAGGATTGAGAAGTTTGTTCTAATACTTGTCGAAACTGATAAATTGAAAAAGTTCCTTCATTATAAAATCTGGGACTTTCTCTAACAAATCTATCACATTCAACCCTTGCAGAACTCACAATAGCTTGAGAAGTTGCATTTTCTATTGCTTTTAATTCTAATTCAATTCCCCCATCATTACCTAACAATCTGTATAATTGACGGTAATATTCAGATTTTCTAATCTTCTCCATTAACTGTTGGAACAAATTAGCAATTACCTGTTTACAGGATTCAACTAAAATATTTTCCAACTGATTTGATAAATAATAAAATGCTTCCACCAAAATAGCTAATAAAGGTGCAGTTGCATTTCTGGAATGACTCAAAGTTGCACGACGGTAAGCATCAGCGACGGAA
This sequence comes from Nostocales cyanobacterium, assembly GCA_004292695.1. Lineage (GTDB taxonomy): Bacteria > Cyanobacteriota > Cyanobacteriia > Cyanobacteriales > Nostocaceae > Okeanomitos. Next base: position 3,615 of record RDXV01000086.1, read on the forward strand.
AAAGTATCTAACAATTCATCCAAACGACGAATCATTTTTGATTGTAATTGTCGAAAATCATCTTCAAATTCTAGACAATGATTATTAATGATTTTGTTGACTTCATCATTAATATGTTGATGAAACTCTCTACCAACCTGCTGGAGTTGCTGATTTAATTTTTGCAACTCATATTCTTTCATACTTTCGATTTCTCGCGGTTGACTATCTAAATCTCGTTGTACACTTTGATAGTGTTTTTTGATTTTGATACAAATATCTCCTAAATCATCGGCGAGATTTTTAAATAACTGGGGGCGTTTTTCTTCTGTGAGATATTTGGTAATTCCGTTTCTAAATTCTTCAATTCCACTATCTTGAATCAGTTGTTTAATTAATGGTGTTCCCTGTTCTCTTAAAATTCTCACATAATTTGTATTAGGAGTTTCAAAACCATTAAGAGAAATGCGAAATTGACTATGAGCAAGTTTTCCAGAACTCACACAATAATTATTGAAAGCGTAAACAAATTGCGGTGTGTCTTCTTGACCATCTAAACCTTTCACACTTTCTGCAAAAATCGAATTTAATCCAAATCTATCTAATTCACTGGTTTGTTTTAAAAGACTTCCATAGAAACCTAACAAACCACTGGTTTTATAAACCCTTTGACTATCCCGAAATTGTCCATTAATTAAATCTTCTAATCTTTGTCTGAGTTGGTTATTGTACCAAGTTTCATCAATGCGATTAAAGATATAAAACACCCTATCTCTAATACCTGTATTTCCCCGCATTGTTTCTAACAATTCTGTTTCTTCTTTTGTCATATCTCCTGCGGATGCAGGTTTAAGAACACAAACTACTGCGGAGGTATCTGGATGTTGAATTTTTTGATATGTTAATTCTGCATCTTTTTCTACTGGTGCATCAATTCCCGGTGTGTCAATAATAATATTTCCATCTTCTAATAGGGGATGATGACAGTAATATTCAATCCTTTTTAAAACTGCACTATTACTACCTCTTCTTGCATATCCCGCAGCTTCTTTGAGGTTAGAAAAGTTAAATTGTTCCATTGAATAAGTTGCATTATTCAAAGTATTAATTCTGTCACGGTTTGCTGCATATCCTTCTAACAGTAAAATTAATGCTTTTGCTTGTTTTGCACGTTCTGATTTACTTTCTCCTCCCTCTTGTTGCAGAATCATATCACAACCTTGATTTAATAAATCAATTACATCTTGTTTGTTGATGTTATCAACGGTGTTAAATCCCAATTGTTGACATAAAAAAATCGCCTGTTCTCTAATTTCAGCTTCACTTAAAAAGGTTAAAACCACCCTTTCTTCATTTACTGGTGCATACTCAATTTTGCATTCTGTACCTGTTGCGTGGCCTTCTGCACTATATAGTAATTCCCTCTCTAAAAGTGCATTAATTAACATTGATTTTCCTGCACTAAAAGCACCTGCAAAAACAATTTCAAATCTCGGAGAAATCGCTTTATCTAAGGATATTTGCACAGATGTAATGTCTTGAGAACGCAAAGCAGGTTCTTGATGCAGTAGTTGTAGAATGGTTTCTACTTGTGTTTGCAGTTGCTGACACTGGGGCGCTAGGTTTGACATAGTAAGTAGTAAACAAGGTTTATCAGCATTGTAATACTAATTACTGCGATTTTGCTACATTATGTTGTTACCAACGTGAATGATATCTATTATTAGTATGTATGAATATGATTAATTATGTAAAAATACTGATAAAACCAGGTAAACAGTAACATCACACAAGAGATAGCTGAGTAATAAGTGATGCTTATTTTGTACTAAACTCTAGAAGATAGGGATAGATATTCTAATGCAATGACTATCTCTTGTATACTTTATTAACTCACAACTATTTAACAAGAATCTGTTTAATGTTTTCTACTTCAGATTCAGTGGGAATTATCCATTTTTCAATGTTCAATTCTTTTAAAATATCCTCTCCTTTGGGATTTTCATTCATAGCTAAAAGCACAGAAGTTAAATTTTTCTGAATTGAAAGTGCTTTTGAAGATAAAACAAGTTGATGAAAAACTGATTTTTGTGCTGATGTTGCAATATATTTCACTAAATTTTTTGTGCTTTCTCCTAATTCATCATAGGTGTCTTTATAAACAAAGCCTAAAGATGCTTCTGTTTCTTGATTAGCTATCGCTTTAATTACAGCTAACCAAGTAGGTTGATTAATTACTTCTGCTGGTTTAATTCCTTGACTTTCTAGTGCATTTAAACCTATTTTAGTTGCCAACATACTGGTTACACTCAATAATTTAGAACCTTGAAATGATTCTAAAGAAGGATTATTTAGTTGATGATTAGCAACAAAAACCACCTCATCATATAAATTACTAGAACGTGCTACAGAAATAAAATTATTTTGCAGCAAACTCACTGTATCACCTGGATTTGCATAAACAATATCAGCACTGTTCATTTTTTGACGAAATTCCTGGAAATCCATAGATAATTCAAAATGAATTACTACATCAAGATTGAGGCTAAGATATTGTGCAAATCTGAACCATCGGTCTGGTTTTTTTGCTGTATCATGAGGGCAAACCATTAAGGTGAGTCTATCCATGATTAACCTTTCCTTAAATGAAAGAATCAAAAAAAGCAAGTTATTTTTTACCTTCTTTCTTCAGTTTTACTAAGTAAAATTGCTCAATCTTGATTCTTGTTACATAACTTAATATTTGATACAATGCAACTGAATTTTTCAGTAAAACTACTTACATTATACCAAAGCACCACGAGTCACACCTAATTGATTTTGTAAAAAATAGTAGTTTCAAGGTTGATGAGGTAAAGTAATTAGTTGAAATTCAAGTGTTAAAACTACCTCATATCATTTCTGGGTGTGTTGGTATTATTATTTTTAGGGTAAGTAAGATATTAAAAATCACAACCAAGATTCTATAGATAAGGATGATACTTGTGTAATTCTTTGAAAGTCACTATCAGCTGATACAATGGTAAGATGATATTGTAAAGCTACAGAAGCAATCCAAAGATCATTTTCATCAAATCCTAAATTAGTAATTTTGATTTTTCTACGCTTGTTTTTTTCTTTTGGTGCAAACTTATTGAATAAAGCAGCTTTTAGTTGACCATAAATATTAGCAGTAAATCCATCAATATGATAAATGTATATACCTTGTAAAAAATTGTGAACTAACGCTAAATTAGCTTCATAACGTTGAGAACGTTCAGCCATGTTTATCAGTTCACCTTGGACAATAACACAAGTTGTCACCAGAGAATTTTCTATTTCAGTTAGGTGACGAAGTAAGTTAACATTTCCAAGTATAGCTTGGCTACAATGATTGGTATCCAATAAGTACATTATTGATTATTTTACTCAAAAGGGTTATTTTCATCAAAATTGACTTTACCACGAGTAGCATAAACTATATTAAGACACTCTTGTAAATCATCACCTTCCCATTTACCAATATTGTTTAAATGTTCTAATAGTGAATTACCTGTGGAATTTATTTGAGAATTTACCTTTGCTTGAGTAGGTTCTGTAACTGTTCCTGCTTTACTCTGGTTTTCCTTTGCTTTTAAAAAACGCAAAAAATCTAGAGTTGCAGATAAAATATTATCTGGAGTAGATTCTATTTCTTGGATTAATGTTTCTTTAATCATAATTGCTTGTACTTAACCTCATAACATGGTTTTGCTAATGACATAAATACTTCGTTTAATTAAGCTATTTATTATTAATAGATTAATCAAACTCTATATCTATATTAACCTATAATTTTACTATTTGTGTATCTGCTTTGATTTAGCTAAGACCCAAAGCACCACGAGTCACACCTAATTGATTTTGTAACTTTAATGTTTGCCAAAGTTCTGCACCTGTGATGTTTCCTTGCAGTAATTGTTGATAGTAATTAATAGTTTTTTCAACCTGTGCTGGTGTTTCATTGAGAAACTCAATTCTGAGGTTTTTTAAACCCAAACTCGTTAATTTTTGCACAAATTCCGCACCAGTTTGAGCAGTACCATTATATACTGTATTTCTACATCCTGCGTCTGCTTTGAGAATATGTTCAGTACCTACTCTATCTCTAATTTTTACTTCTTGTTTTTCACAAGGACGACCGCAGTTTGTAAAATCAGTTCCCTCAGAAAGAAAAGCACAAAAAACACAATGTTCCATGTGAAACATAGGAATATGTTGATGAATTGTTACCTCTAAAAATTGCGGGTTATAACTGCTAATTAAATCTACCAATTGGTTAACATTCAAATCATAGGATGCAGTCACCCTTTCTAAATTAAACTGTTTGATAAAATAATCAGCGGTAATAGGGTTAGCAACATTTAAAGAAAAATCACCAACACATCGCGCATCAGCAAAATATTCTAAATGGTCATAATTCCTAATTAAATAACCATCAGCATCGGCATTTTTTACCTGTTGTAAAATCCAATTTTCTCCAGGTTTATTTATCCGAGGTGGTGCAACGAAAATACTAATCTCTTGATTTGATTCCTTGGCTATTTTTACAGCTTCTTTGTATTTGCGCGGGTCTTCAAATTCACAATATATTGTTTTAATATTTTCTGTTAAAGCTGCTTTAAGTTGGTTGATATTTCTGACTAAGACAATGAGGGAATGTGAAGTGCTAATATCTGAAGTTTTAGGAGTAATTAAATCTTGCCATTTTGCAGTATCATTTAATTGCCAAATTTTTGGTTTACTTCTTAACTCTTCCAACTTATTCACAACTTCCCGACGCATTTTATTTAACTCTTTTACTGGTAACATCACATTTCCCAAGATGTGATTTTGTAAACTTCCTAAATGAAAAGGTGTGTTTCCTAACCTTCCCAATTGTTCCTTTAACTTTTCCTCTGTCAAAGGTTTTGTATGTGCTTCCTGTAATAATATTTCTGATTCAATCTTAATAATATTACCGACTTCATCATCAGCAATAATTATTAACTTATCTCCCACTTCTCCATATACTTGTATATTAATTGGTCTGGTAAATTGGGGATATTCACCTTCATAACTTTGACGAATTTGTTTATCTAATTCTGGATCACTGGTTTTCCAAACTTTATTACCTTGACGGATTTTACGGAAGTTTAAAACATCCTTTCCAAAAGTTAAAATTACCTCTTTTCCTTTTTCTACAACTGTATATATTCTTCCCCCTTCTTCTTTTATTTCTGGGTGTCCATTATCAAATACTACCCCATCTCCAGGTTTTACAGGAGCGGCAATTTTTACGGTAATTTGTTCATTATGAATTTGGGTAACTTCTCCTAAATAAACACCACGTTTTTTTCCGAAGTTTGCATGAACTAATTCTTGATTATTTATTCCCTCAAACCATCCTGTATAAAGTCCGCGTGAAAATGCCATTTCTAAATTATATTGGTCTTTTTGGGAAATGGATAATGTTTGTAAAGGAGCGGTATTAGCAATTTTATCTAATGCTTTTCTATACACTTGAGTGACGTTAGCAACATATTCTGGTGTTTTTAATCTTCCTTCAATTTTTAAAGAAGTAACACCAGTTTTTACTAATTCTGGTAATACTTCTAAACCTGCTAAATCTTGAGGACTTAATAAATATTTGCGATTACCTAAATAGACATTTTCACCATCTGCAATTAAATCATAAGGCATTCTGCAAGCCTGAGCGCATTCTCCCCTATTTGCAGAACGTCCTCCTAATGCTTCACTGGTTAAACATTGTCCTGAATATGCTACACATAAAGCACCATGTACAAATATTTCTAATGGTAAAATTACGTTTTTTTCTAATATTTGTTTTTGGATTTTATTAATTTCTTTAATTGAACATTCCCGCGCTAAAACTACTAATTGACATCCCAAAGATTTAGCAAATTCTACCCCCGCAGTGCTGGTAATTGTCATTTGGGTTGATGCGTGAATGGGGAAGTTTGGGGAAAGATGACGAATTAAACGACAAATACCCACATCTTGGACGATTATGGCATCAACTCCAGCAGAAATGATAGTTTTGAGGTAACGCTCCGCTTCTGTCAGTTCTGAGGGAAAAATTAAGGTGTTTAAAGTAACGTATCCTTTGACTCCCCGCAGGTGTAGAAATTCCATTAATTCAGGTAAGTCTGCAATGGTGAAATTATCTGCTCTCATTCTGGCATTAAATTTTTCTAAGCCAAAATAAATTGCATCTGCACCATTTTCTACTGCTGCGGTTGCACATTCCCAGTTACCCGCAGGTGCTAAGAGTTCAGGGAGTTTGATTTTTTGAGTAGTCGTCATTTTAATAAGTTGATTTTGATGTTATTTTATTGATTGTATCTAAATTGGGGTATGGTTTGGGAAAAATCACACAGCTATAAAATTTGATGAATACTCTCAACGACTTGTTCAATAAAATCTACTGCATCACCAACCATTAATTCATCTATTGGCCAGCGATTTCCTAAACCAAAGGTAGGATCTATATCTGCTTCATGGGCAATTTTATTTCTGCGTTTGACAATTTCCTGTAGCTCTTGTTTGATATTTTTTTGAGCTTCTTGTGTAGTATTTCCTCTCATTTTATTAGTAACCTGCTCCCATAATTTTTCATCTGATATGTACCTAATTGCATTAGCAATCTTATCTGGTGTCTGAAAACTTTCTTCTCTAAACTTTTTTCTAATTTCATTTTCTAACCAAGAACTGTTATTGAGTCTATTTAAAATAGTGTTAGAAATAATAGGAATTAAACTGGAAATATTATGAGACTGCTCTAAAAAATCATCCCCATAACTCTGCTGTATTTCACTCTCTATCCAAGAAGCAATGAGAAATTAAATCTCGAACACGCTGAATACTAATCCGAAATTGATCAAGTGCTGACTGCATAACTCGTTGATAGTGCAATAATTTTATTAGCTAAATCGGAAAAAATAGTTTTAAATTCTTCTTGCTCTTTTTCAGTATTTTCTGCTACTATGCTTTGCTGATTTAGTTGTTCTGATGTAATGGCATAAACTGGTGTAGCGCGTTTTTGTGATAGAGCAATTAAACTATTTGAGCTAGGAATTTTGGTTATAGTGAAACTAGAATTTATACTCTGTTCAGTATAAACTTGATGAGGTAATAATAAATTGTTTTTCTCCAGAACAGGCTTTAATTTATTAGTAACGGTATTCTCTATTTTTTCTATCCATGTTTGAAATGCTTTTATTTCTTTACCATTCCTAATTCTATGGTTTTGAACTATAGTACCTAAAAATTTCAGCCTAAACTCAGGAAATGGATAAGTGGCTTCTTTCAACATAGAGTTGGCGCTGGACATTCTTGCCCAAGCACACCATTTTGGTAATATTCTAGATAGAGAATCAATTGCCATCACAGACAAAAAATCAGCAGTCGTAGGTATTAAGAAAAAGTCACTTGTCACCAATAAGTTTTGATTGATAGCTCCTAAATTCGGACTCATATCAATTAAAATGTAGTCAGCGTTAAATTTATTAGCAGTTTTTTCAAGAAGATCAGAAATTGCACCCGGCAAATTTTTGAGTGTGTGAATTGAACCACTAAGTTCTTGAGCAATACCTAATATTACTTCGTATTCAGCAAAGCCCACATGACCAGGTAATAAAAATAAACCTTCTTGTCCTTCTATGGGAATACAATCTACTGCTTCAATAGCTCTTGGTTGAGATTCAAAAGCAGGTGCTAAACCTGTTTTAATATTAGAATGTGTATTGTAGATATTTTCTATTCTTGCTTCATCTTCTTCTGTTTCTTCTTTTAAAGCCATACCTGTAAGATTACATTGAGGATCAGTATCTACAAGGATAACTCTCTTACCTTTTGAGGCCAGCATCCAACCTAAGTTAAATGTAGTGGTAGTTTTACTAACACCACCTTTATGATTAAAGAAGGCGATTTTCTGTACCATTGTGATCTAATACATTCATTATTTTTAATCTGTGTTAATTATACCATTTTTATGAGAATGATACTAAAGATATTTTTTATATTCCTTATAATATTTCTTATTATGTCATTCCTTAAATTCAGATTACCGACTCCTTAAATAGGTTCGTTTATTATAACTATTCAATTAAGAAGTCGGGTATCTATCTAATTTTAGCCAGAACAACGCACAAAAGGTAATAAATCTTGTAAAATTACCTCATGATAATGTTCCTGGGGATAATGTCCTACATTATTTAACTTAATTAATTCCCCATCAGGAACAGATTTTACAAAACTTTCTGCACCATCTACAGATAACCAAGGATCAATCATTCCCCATTGGACTAAGATCGGTTTTTCCCATTCTTTAAAACCTGTTTCTATTTCATTCATTGCTGTTTCTAATTGCAGGTTTTTAATGGTGTTTAATAAAGCTCTACCAGATGCAGATGTCTTGAGAAATGGTTTTCTGTAAATATCCAAATCTTGATCTTCAATGCGAAAACGACTACCACCTTCTAAGGTTCTATCAACTAATAATGGATCTTGTGTCATCATATCACCCACCAAAAACCAACCCATTTGTTTAAGTTTAAAAGGTAGTTTTGCAGATGTAGAAATGGGACTATTTAAAATGGCAATGTTAGCGATTTTATCAGGATTTTTTAAAGCATATTGTAAACCAACTGATCCTAAAAATCCTTGTACAACCAAGGAAAACTTTGATAATTCTATCCCTTGAATAAATTCATCTAATGCTTTCACAAATGCGTCGGGAGTATAAGCAAAGTCTTGCTTTTCTGGTTTACTAGAAAATCCGTATCCAATCCAATCTGGTGCAATTGCTCTTGTTCCCTGTGCTGCTAAACCTGGTAAAATATTTCTAAAGCTATAACTTTGAGAAACTACACCATGTAATAATACAACTGGTAATAAATCGCTTTTACCAATTGATTCTGCTTCTCGATAAAACCACTCTAAACCATTGACTGTGATTTTATGTTCTTGTATTTTCACTATCTTTCCCCATTTTGAAAAATTGATTTTTTATTCTTATATATCATCCTATAAATTGTGCTTTACTGATTACTTATAGTTGAAACCTGCTGTAGTTATTAATCTTTTACTACTATTTGTTCTGGTATCCACACAGTAAAAATTGAACCTACACCCACAGTAGATTCTACTTCAATTCGCCCCCGATGTAATTCCACAAGCTGTTTCGCTAAGGCTAAACCCACACCAGTACCTTCATAACGTCGTCGGTAGGGTGTATCCAATTGTTGAAACTTTTCAAATAATAAAGCTAACTTTTCTTCAGGAATACCAATACCTGTATCTTCTATTTGAAAAATAGCTGCATTATCTTCTACCCACAAACGTAAAATCACCTTTCCATCTTCAGGGGTAAACTTAATTGCATTATTTAATAAATTCCAGAGAATTTGTTCTACTCTACCCACATCCGCACTGAAAATATCATTAATAGGATTTATCTGTAAATCTAGTTGCAAAGTTACTTTTTTACTATTAGCTTTTTCTAATAAAGAATCTAAAATATTTTGTGATGTCTTAATCAAAGAAAAATCCACAATATTTAAAACTGTTTTACCAGCCTCAATTTGTGATAGTTCCAAAATGTCATTAATCATTTCTAATAAATGTTCACCACTATCATGGATAGTTTGTAAATAATCTCGTTGTCTTTGACTTAACTCACCCAATGGCCAACGTAACAACGTGGAAGACATTCCAATTACATAAGTTAAAGGTGTTAATAATTCATGACTGACAGTAGCTAAAAACTCACTTCTAAGACGATTAGCAGCTTCTGCGGCTAACAATGCTTCCCTTAAAGCCATTGTTCTTTCTACCACTCTTTGTTCTAGAGTATGTTTTTCTTGAGTAAGTGTTTGGGTAGCCTCCCGCAAAGATTGCATGAGTTCAGATTGATGAATTGCAATAGCTAATTGTTCAGCAATAGCAGATAACAAATTCTTTTCACTATCAGTCCAATTGCGGGTTTGATGACATTGATGGGCAATTAATAGTCCCCAGAGTTTGTTCTCAAAAATAATCGGAGATACTAACTGAGATTTAACTTGAATTTCCCTGAGAAAATTTAATAATTCATTTTCTATGATATAGGTGCTTTCTACATCGTTTACTGCTAAAATAAAACCTTGATGATAATTAATTAAAGATTGATAATCCTGAATAGGATAATTGTTTGCTAGACAATTTAACACAGAATTAACATGAGATTTATCTAAGGATTCATAAACAATAGAAGTATGAAATTGATCATTATTCCTTCCTTGATTAGACTTAAATCCTGTCAAGGGAGAATATAAATATTTATCTGATATATTCTCTACATTAACTATAGGTGAAGTAAATCTATAAATTAATAATCTATCTAATTCAAGAAACTTTCTAACTTGGATAATAGCCGTATCCATAATCACATCTAAATCTAGACTTTTGCGAATTTGAGTTGTTACCTCATGTAACAGTCTTTCTTGGGCTATTTGTTTAGAAAGTGCATCCTCAAAAGGTTTACATACAAACTTTTCCGGGTTTTGAGAAATAGATTCATTCGGTATGTTTTGATTTAATAATTTAAGTAAATGATCCAATAAACATAAAGTAAATTGACTTTGCAATGTGGTATTATTAGCAGTAATAACTTCTTGATATTGTGCAATATTTTGATATGTAAGAGAATCAGCAGCAAATAAATTCTTTAATCGAGACACAAATGTAGCGATCGCCTCTGTATTAAATACTAAACTAGCTGTTAAACAATCTTTGAGCGTTTCCTGTGCCTCCTCCATTTCCTGATTTCCTAGCAGCAATGCACTAAACTGATCAGAAACTAGCAGAATAAACCGTTGTTGTTGCCACTCAACGGGAATCATAGTCTGTAATAGAACATCTTCTGTAAGTATCAAAGCAGAACTGCCTATAGTTTGAGCCGTTTGCCGTAACAAATCCCCAAGCTGATTAAATACAATCACAGGTAAAGTACGAGAAAGGCTCAAATTGGGAAAACTCAGCATTGTCAAAATTTTCATGAGATGGGCTAAATGCCTAAATAGGAAATTTACAAGGAGCAAATATCAATTAAAATCCTTTATTTTTGTCTCCTTTTCCTACTGATACACTGCGATTTGACGTAGCCTTTCCGTAGGACTCCCTGTTGCTTAATTGTTTGTAACTGTGTCCTAACCAAACATTGAAAATGGTCAGAAATAATTATGCATCGAATAAGTGCTACACCGGGTGGATGGAATCAATCAGAAAGTTTAATCTTCCTTGAACAAACTCCCGCCCCTTTTGTGTTCATCACCGCAGCTGATACCGACATTCAAACATTAGCAGCAGCAGTACCAAAACTACCAACACAATTTCCTGCAATACGAGTTGCTAACCTATTACAGCTACAGCAACAAATAAGTATAGATACTTACGGCGAACAAGTTTTAGAACTTGCTCAAGTGATCGTTCTCCGCCTCTTAGGAGGAAGTTCCTATTGGGCTTATGGTTTAGAGGTAGTGCAGGAAATTGTACAGCGCCAAGGCATCACTTTAATTGTAATGCCTGGAGATGACGCTCTTGATCCAGATTTAATATCAAAATCTACTATTTCCCCAGAACTGGTTAACCAAGTATGGCAATATTTCCGAGCAGGTGGTATCGAAAATCTTGTTCATGCTCTCCAATTTATCACCGATCTTTCCCTCACAACTAATTTTAATCCCCCCCCACCAAAGCCTGTACCCCCTGTAGGGAGATGGGGAGCAGGGGAAGCATGGGAAGAAAAGACTTTTTTGCCAATGCCCAATGCCCAATGCCCCATGCCCCATGCCCAATTCTCAAAAGTTGGTATTTTATTTTACCGCGCTCACTATTTGGCTGGAAATACAAAAGTTATTGAGGCTTTGTGTCAATCTTTACAAAAACGCGGTTTACAACCTGTACCGGTCTTTGTTTCTTCTCTACGAGAACCTGGTGTCAGTGAAGAAATACTCAAGTTATTTCAACCGGAAGACTCTGAGCCAATTAGCTTACTCTTAAATACTACCAGTTTTTCCTTAGCACGGTTAGAAACGGAAACTCCCGAAATTGAACTGTGGGAAAAATTAGATGTTCCCGTTTTCCAAGTGATTCTCTCTGCTATTCCTGTAGAACAGTGGCAAGCACAGTTACAGGGTTTAACACCCCGTGATATCGGCATGAATGTAGCTTTACCTGAAGTGGATGGCAGAATTATTACTAGGGCAGTTTCTTTTAAAAGTTGGCAAACTCGCAATGATGCCTTAGAAACTGAAGTAGTGGTTTATGAACCCCTGCAAGATCGCATTGATTTTGTGGCACAGTTGGCAGCAAATTGGGTCAAATTACGCCGAAAAACACCCCCAGAACGTCGTGTAGCTCTAATTTTGGCAAATTACCCCAATACTAACGGTAGGCTGGCTAATGGGGTGGGTTTGGATACTCCCGCTAGTTGTGTGGAAATTCTCAAGGCTCTAAAATCCGCAGGTTATGATGTGGGTGATATTCCATCTGATGGTGATGAGTTGATTAAAATTTTAACTGCTGGAGTGACTAATGATCCTGAAGGTAAAGATTGGAAACCTGTAAATCAAAGTCTTTCTGTAGAAGCATATCAAAAATATTTTTCCACCTTACCCGAACCTGTAAAACAGGGAATCAATAACAGATGGGGAGGTTTAGAAAATAATAACCCAGTCACCAGTCACCAGTCACCAATCACCAATCACCAATTCCCAATTCCCGGTATTCAATTCGGTAATGTGTTTGTGGGGGTGCAACCGTCAAGGGGTTATGACAATGATCCGAGTTTAAATTATCATGCTCCAGATTTAGAACCAACTCACGAATACTTAGCTTTTTATTACTGGGTAAGAGAAGTTTTTGGTTGTGATGCCATCATTCACGTTGGCAAACATGGCAATTTAGAATGGCTACCCGGTAAAAGTGTGGCTTTATCAAAAAATTGTTATCCAGAGGTGGCTTTTGGGGCTATGCCTCATTTATATCCTTTTATTGTTAATGATCCGGGTGAGGGTTCACAGGCAAAAAGACGCGCCCAAGCTGTAATTATTGATCATCTCACACCACCCATGACTAGGGCTGAGTTATATGGGGCGCTGCAACAGGTAGAAAATTTAATTGATGAATATTACGAAGCTGAGGGTTTAGATCCTTCTCGTTTACCAACTTTACGCGATCGCATCCAAGAATTAGTGATTAAGGAAAATCTCTATAAAGATTTGGGTATCACCGAAGAAAAAGACATTGCCAACTTTGAAAGTTTAATTTTAAACTCCCTAGATGGCTACCTGTGCGAACTCAAAGAAGCCCAAATTAGAGACGGGTTACACATTTTCGGGCAAGTTCCCCAAGGAAGACAACTGAGAGATTTAATAGTGGCGATCGCCCGCATCCCCAACCGTCATTCCCCCGGTATTACCCGCGCCATTGCTGAAGATTGGGGTTTAGACCTAGATCCCCTCACCACAGACTACACTACCCCCTTTGCGCCCTCCTCTGCGTCTCTGCGCCTCTGCGTGAAACTTAAATCTTGCCGTACTCACGGCGATGTCATCGAACTATTAGAACAACAAGCCGCATTTTTAGTAGAACAAATTATCAATTCCCAGTCACCAGTCCCCAGTCACCAGTCCCCAGTTCTGAACTGGATAAAATCAAAACTCCTCCCAGCTTTAGAAAACACCACAGACGAAATTACCAACCTCCTCAAAGGACTAGATGGTAAATACATCCCCAGCGCCGCATCTGGCGCACCCACCCGTGGCCGTCCCGAAGTCCTACCCACAGGAAGGAACTTTTACGCCGTAGATATTCGCGCCATTCCCACAGAAACCGCCTGGGATGTAGGCAGAAAAGCCGCCGAAACCCTCATAGAAACCTACACCCAAGAACATGGAGAATATCCAAAAACTTTAGGTTTATCAGTCTGGGGAACATCCACCATGAGAACCGGCGGTGACGACATCGCCCAAGCATTAGCATTATTAGGAGTCCAACCTGTTTGGGATGGTGCAGCACGTAGAGTAGTAGATTTTGAAATTTTACCTTTATCAATTTTGGGTCGTCCCCGTGTAGATGTCACATTGAGAATTTCTGGGTTTTTCCGTGACGCTTTCCCCAACTTAATCAGTTTATTTTCTCAAGCAGTGGCAGCAGTAGCAAAATTAGATGAACCACCAGAGGAAAACCCCTTAGTTGGTACAGTTCAGCAAGATATAGAATTATGGACTCAACAGGGTTTAAGTATAGAAGAAGCAACAGAGCGATCTTTATATCGTGTCTTTGGTTCAAAACCCGGTGCTTACGGTGCAGGACTCCAAGGTTTAATTGCTTCCCAAAACTGGCGAACTGACGAAGACTTAGCCCAGGCTTACATTAACTGGAGTTCCTACGCTTACGGGGGAACAGGGAACAGGGAACAGGGAACAGAAAATCATAATTCTGTCACCTCTAACGAAGTTTTTGGGCAACGTCTTAAACAAATGCAGATTGTCTTACATAACCAAGACAACCGCGAACATGACATATTAGACTCTGACGACTATTATCAATTTCAAGGTGGTTTAGCTACTGCGGTGCGTTCTCTCCAAGGCAAAAACCCAGAAATGTATTTTGGTGACAACGCCAACACATCCCAACCCAAAGTCCGCAAGTTAAAAGATGAAATTACCAAGGTTTACCGTTCCCGTGTCGTCAACCCCAAATGGATAGAAGGAGTTATGCGTCACGGTTACAAGGGAGCTTTTGAAATGGCAGCAACGGTAGATTTTTTATTTGCCTATGATGCCACTACCCAATGTGTGGAAGATTATATGTATCAAGGAATTGTAGATAATTATTTAGAAGATTCCGTAGTACGTGAATTTATTCACGATAAAAACCCCTGGGCTTTAAGAGACATAGCCGAAAGATTACTAGAAGCCAACCAAAGGGGTTTATGGCAAGATGTAAATTTAGAAACTTTGGAAAATTTACGCAATCTTGTACATGAAGCCGAAGCAGAAATTGAAAATGGGTAAAAAAGGGAACAGGGAACAGGGAACAGGGAACAGATATTTTTCTTTTTCCTTAACTCCTGACTCCTTGAACTCCTGCCTCCTGCCTTCTGCCTCCTGATAACTAAATGGGAGTTAATGCTCTTTGACACTTGGGACAAACGGCATGAATAGTCAGTTGACAATCTAGTAGATGATATCCTTCTTTTTGGGCTGTTTTTGCCCCAATTTTTAAAATAGATTCGTTTTTGAACTCAATAGTAGTATTACAACGAACACAAATCAAATGATGGTGATGATGGGGGTAGGGTTGGTTCAGTTCATAGTGTTTATGTCCTTCACCTAATTCTAATTCCCGCAAAATCCCCATCCGGGACATCAGCTTTAATGTTCTATAAATAGTTGATAAACTGATACCCTCACCATCTGTTTCCAAACGATGATAGAGATCCTCTGCGCTTAAATGTTCACCCTGGGGCAGTTCTTGAAAAATATGTAGGATTACTTCGCGCTGAGGAGTCAAACGCCATCCTCGGTCGTTTAGTTCTGCCTTGAGTGAACCAGTTGTGTAGACAGTCATACTAATTTTCTCAACAAAGCCTGTTAATTGAGAATATAACAAATATCAGGAGTGATTTGCAACAATTACGACTTATTGAGAATATTTGTTAGTTGAGAATTGGGCATTGGGCATTGGGAATTTAGAATTTAGAATGAAGAATTAATTGGTAAAAATCTTTTCTTCCCCTGCTCCCCCTGCTTCCCCTGCTCCCCCTGCCTCTTTACTGTTCCCTGTTCCCTGTTCCCTGTTCCCTCTTCTAACTTAAAGATTCCAAATAATCGCGGATGAGGTTACGGCGTTTGGGTTGGCGGAGTTTTTGCAAGGCTTTAGATTCAATTTGTCTTACCCGTTCTCTGGATAGGTCTAAAGCGCGGCCTATTTCTGCCAAAGAGTATGGATGACCGTCCGATAAACCAAACCGCATGAGAATTACTTCTCTTTCACGGGTGGTTAGGTCTGCTAGTAAATTTTGCAAATCTTTATGTAAAGATTCTCGCATTAACATTTCTTCTGGGGTGACGCTATCTGTTTCTAGCAATTCCCCTAATTCTGTATCTTTGTCTTTACCAACTTTGGTTTCTAGGGAGACGGAACGAGGTACACGTAACAATACTTCCCGCACTTGGGCGGCTGTCATATCTAGTTCAATGGCTAAATCTTCTAAGGTTGGTGTACGTCCTTGTTCTTGAGCAATTTTCCGCTGTGCTTTTTTGATTTTGTTGAGTTTTTCAGTGATATGTACTGGGAGGCGAATTGTCCGACTAGAGGTGGCGATCGCTCTGGTAATTCCCTGACGTATCCACCAATAAGCATAGGTACTAAAACGATAACCCTTTGTAGGATCAAATTTTTCTACTGCTCTTTCTAAACCTAAAGTACCTTCTTGAACTAAATCTAATAATTCTAAACCACGATTTTGATACTTTTTCGCTACGGACACCACAAGGCGTAAGTTAGCCTTGATCATGTGTTCTTTAGCTTGTAATCCTTGAGTTTGGATATTATCCAGTTCTTCTACTGTCAGGTTAGCAATTTCTGCCCAGCGTTTTTTACCTTCTGATAAGGTGGGTTTGAGTGCTGATAATTCAATTCCGGCGGTTTTTGCCCATCGTTCTAATGAGGGGCGATGTCCTAATTCTGATACCAGGCGCTCTTGAACTTCAATTAGTTTTAAGTAATTGGATAGTACAACATCACCTTCTTTTGCTGCATTAGCTAGGGTGATCCGCATCCGCAAATAGCGCTGTACTTTTTGGGCTTCGGCAACTTCTTCATCTCGCCCTAATAAGCGTACTCTACCAATTTCCTGAAGATATAGACGTACTAAATCTGTACTGCGTCGGCTGGTGTTAGCAGCTAAGTTTTGAGGATCAGCAGCAGCTACTTCTAAATCCTGTAATTCCTCTAGAGACAAATCACCGTTATCAGCATTAAAATCATTATCTAGTGCTGAGTTAGATTTGGAAGAATCAAAAGCTGCATCTGTGTAAAAAGATGTTGCTGGCATAACGTCTTAATTGCTCCAGGTAACAATAGATTACGGTCAGCTAAAATTACGGTCAGCTAATCAACTGTTGCTATTGTTCCCGTAATTTACGTAGAAATAACACAATTGAGTTTTACAGTACAATTCTTTACAAAAGGCTGTACTGGTTTGGCTGGACTTGATGATTACTGCGACAGTTAATTAGGGGTTGCTGAAAAAGTCTGTTCGTTGAGGTAGGGAATAGGGAATAGGGAATAGGGAATAGTTTCAGCTATCTATCATCCCCAAATTTTTGGA
>RDXV01000087.1 GCA_004292695.1 Nostocales cyanobacterium
GAGATGGGGAGATGGGGAGATGGGGAGATGGGGAGATGGGGAGATGGGGAGATGGGGAGATGGGGAGAGTGGGAGATGGGGAGAAGAATTATTTTTTCATTCCCCATTCTAAATTCTAAATTCTAAATTCTAAATTCTCCCGACTCCTTTTTCTAAAACCCTTGTACTAAAGTCATGCGACTTAACTGACCTAAGACACTACCAACAACATTAAGTGCTAAGAACGCTAAGATAGCGGAAAGGTCAATACCGCCCAATGGGGGGATAATGTTACGGAAGAGGTTGAGATATGGGTCACTAACTTGACTTAACGCCGCAAAGGGCTGATTATACCAGTTAATTTGGGGAAACCAAGTTAAAAGAACCCGAACAATTAGCACATAGCTGTAAATTTGTACAAAACTGGCTAAGGTGTCAAAAAGTAAATACATAGTTAGGTGAGTTTTCTAGTAAAAGTCAAATGCAGTCTTATTTATTGATTTTAATGGAGTTGATGTGATGGGAGTCACCTCAACACATCTAATATAGGTTTTTCTCCATAAAACAGCCTCTATTTACGAATCTTGAGATAAAGAATTCTCCGGTTTTTTGGGAGATGTACCATTCACACTACCTAGTTGATCTCGCACTTCATCAATGGTGGCGTTGAGTTGGGCAATTTTATCTTCTAGCGATCGCCTTGCACTCTCCATTTCTATATCTTCACTAGCTGCTGATCGCATCTGCCTTCTTTTACTTCTTTTTGTCTCTGCTACACTATCACTGATGGTTTCATCTTCTGCGGAGTTCTCCCAACGAGATGCTAACACCGTACCCAAAACTCCACCAACTACACCACCTACAATAGTTCCCAACAAAAACCCACTACCAAAACCATCTTTTTGACTCATAATTTTCACCGCCTTGATATTAGCTATATTCTGGCTTACATCCTTTTATCTACGTTCCAAAAATGCGATCGCCAGCATCTCCCAACCCAGGAACAATAAAGCCCCGCTCATTAACTTCGCCATCAATTGTCGCACTATAAACAGTCAACTCTGGATAGGCAGCATTTAATTTTTGTAAAGCTGGGGGTGCAGCAACCACACACACAATTCTTGTAAATGCCGGATCAACACCTCTTTGTATCAATTCTGCCATTGCTGCCATTATAGATCCTCCCGTAGCCAGCATAGGATCGGTAATTAACACCCTTGTCTGTGGATCGAATTTTTCTGGCAATTTATTCAAATAAAAAGAAGGTTCTAAGGTTTCCTCGTTTCTTACCAAACCTAAATGATAAATTTTTGCCAAAGGTAAAACCGTCTGCGCCCCGTCTAATAACCCTAAACCAGCCCTCAAAATTGGTACAACCGCTATAGGTACTTGTGTATCAATCACAGTCCCAGGACAAGCAGTTAAAGGAGTCTGTACCATGATATCCTGTGTTACTAACCATTCCCGCGCCGCTTCATAAGTTAACCACCTGCCTAACTCAGAAATAGCGGAACGAAATAAGACTGAAGGCGTAGAAGCATCACGCGCCACAGTCAACCAATGTTTTACCAAGGGATGAGGAGGAACATAAACCAGAAGTTGTTGTGTCATAGCCCGAAAATTTTCACCTGTCATGATCTAGAGACTGACACCCTATCATACTCTTTTGGCGTATAGCTGACCCAGTAAACCAGTTTGATCATCTGACAAAAAACCAGCTATGACACTTTATGGAAAGTTGATCATAAAAATAATTGAGATTTATTTTCAATAGTAGTTGACAAACTTTCTCAATCAAGGCTATATTTAATTTTAGTGTTCTCCTCTCTTTAAAGGATCGGCAGACGGGATCAGCCAGCGGTAGCGGCTAGTCCCTCTTTTTTTTTTACAGAACTTACAGATAAAAGATTACACATAAAATTACACATAAAATCTATAATCATAACTAAGTGTAGTGGTAAAAGCCCATTACCAATTACCCATTACCCATTACCCATTATGTTTGATGTTATCGTTATCGGGGCTGGAATTGGCGGTTTAGTCACAGCCACCCAATTAGCAGCTAAAGGCGCGAAAGTCCTAGTATTAGAACGTTATTTAATTCCCGGTGGTAGTGCAGGTTATTTTCAACATCAAGGATATACATTTGATGTTGGTGCATCCATGATATTTGGTTTTGGCAAACAAGGAACAACCAACTTACTCACCCGTGCTTTAGATGCAGTCAACGTTCACTTAGAAACGATTCCTGATCCTGTCCAAATTCATTATCATTTACCGGGTAATTTAAACATTAAAGTTGATCAAAACTACGAAAAATTTTTACAGAATTTAATCACTTATTTTCCCCAGGAAGAAAAAGGAATTAGGAGTTTTTATAACGAATGTCAAAAAATATTTAACTGCCTAAATAGCATAGAATTATTATCATTAGAAGAACTCGGTTATGTAATGCGAGTATTCTTGCAAAAACCCTTATCTTGCTTAGGTTTAGCCAAATACTTACCGCAAAATGTTGGCGATATAGCCCGCAAATATATTAAAGATCCCTTATTATTAAAATTCATAGATATTGAATGTTATTGTTGGTCTGTCGTTCCTGCTAACATGACACCAATGATTAACGCAGGAATGGTATTTTCTGATCGTCATTATGGAGGAGTCAACTATCCTCAAGGTGGAGTAGGAAAAATTGCCCAAAAATTAGTAGAAGGTTTAGAAAAAACAGGTGGTAAAATTGAATATCAAGCCAGGGTGACAAAAATTCTCACTAATCAGGGTAAAGCTATTGGTGTAGAATTAGCAAATGGTAAAATATATCATGCTCAAAAAATAGTCTCTAATGCCACGCGCTGGGATACTTTTGAAAAATTACTACCAAGAGAACAGATACCACCTAATGAGAAAAATTGGCAAGAAAGATATCAAAAATCACCCAGCTTTTTAAGTTTGCATTTAGGGGTGGAAGCATCTGTGTTATCTCAAGGTACAGAATGTCACCACATTGTATTAGAAGACTGGGAAAAAATGGAATCAGCATCAGGGACATTGTTTGTATCTATTCCCACATTGCTAGATCCGAGTTTAGCCCCAACAGGATACCACATTATTCATGCTTTTACACCAGCTTGGATTAGTGATTGGCAGGGAATGAGCGCGAAAGAATATGATTATAAGAAAGAACAAGCAGCAGGGGAAGTTATTGAGAGGTTAGAGCGAATTTTCCCCGGTTTAGATGCAGGTTTGGACTATATGGAGGTGGGAACACCTTTAACCCATCGGCGGTTTTTAGGTAGGGTTGATGGAACTTATGGACCTATACCCCAGGGTAAATTACGGGGGTTGTTAGGTATGCCTTTTAACCGTACTGCTATATCTAATCTTTATTGTGTGGGTGATAGTACGTTTCCGGGTCAGGGTTTAAATGCTGTGGCGTTTTCTGGGTTTGCTTGCGCTCATCGTATTGCGGTGGATTTGGAATTGTAATATGTTGATATTTATTAAACGCAGATGAACGCAGATGAACGCAGATAAATTAGTTAATTTTATTTTCTCCTTCCTTGTTCTTTTAATAATAAATCCATCCATTCTCTATCTTGTTCAGATAAATCTGGAACGGGGGGAATATTATAATCTAAAGTTAAATCAAACCCTGCTTGTTCATAAATTTCTGATAACAAAGTTTGTAAATTAACTTCTATTTCTGGTTCTGATTTTTGCAGAGGAATAGGAAAAATAGGAATAGTTTCTCTAACGTTAAACGGAAATAGTTGAGCAGATGGTAAACGATGGGATCTAATTACTAAGATTCGGTAATTTGTATCTGCAATATGGGTAACCATCGGCATGATTTCGCCTGTTCTAATTAAATCAATTTCTACTAAATTAGTATCACTTTGGAGTATTTTTTCCCGTTTATCTAAATAGCATTTTTTCCCTTCTTTAGTTTTTTTGTTAGTAGGAGAAAGTATTTCAATTACAGTCACGACTTTACCTGTAGAAACTTCTCTAATTTCTAGATATCCTTCTTTTATTTCTAAAGGTAATGGTAATGTTACGGTTACAGATTTATTTTCAGTCTTTGTCGCTAAAGTTGTGGTTGAACTAGAATCTGGTTTTTGCTCTTTTGGTTTTGCTGATAAAATAGCTACATCAGGAATACCAATTAAGAGAGAATCTTCGCTATCAGTTCTATAGGTTCGTTTTTCTATAGCAACCCGATATTTAGGACGTAGAGGAGGAGATATAGCAATAGCAATAGCTGTAATTAATCTATGATGTACTTCTGACCATAAATCAGGATTTTCTAAATAGGGGTTCATCCCTGGAAATGGTGAACTCATGATTTTATACTCTCAGGTTTTTAGAGTTACTATTCCTAATATAACATTTATATTACTGTTTGAATTAAGTATTGTAGGGTGTGTAAAGCCCTTGCGGGCATAGCTTCGCTTAGAGCAACAGCATCACCCACCCCAGTTAATTAATGATAATTGATGATTGAACCGTTAAACTATTTTTACCTTACTTGCTGCTATTTTCGCTTTTTCCCTTGCTGATTTTTCATCATTTCCTTTTGCTAATGCTACTCCCATTCTTCTGTAAGGATGTGCGGTTGGTTTACCAAATAATCTAATATCTACATCCTTTTCTGCTAACGCATCTGCAACACCTGTAAAATGAATAGAATCAGATTTTTCTGAAGCTAAAATTACTGCACTTGCAGAATATCCTAGTTGTTGAATATTGGGAATAGGTAAACCTAAAATTGCTCGCAAATGCAATTCAAATTCGTTTAAGTTTTGAGAAATTAATGTCACCATTCCGGTATCATGGGGACGGGGTGAAAGTTCGGAAAAGATAACTTCATCTTTAGTAATGAAAAATTCAACACCGAAAATTCCCGCACCTCCTAAAGCATCAGTTACTTTTTTAGCGATTTCTTGAGATGTTAATATTTTATCATCAGAAATATTTGCAGGTTGCCAAGATTCTTGATAATCTCCTCTTTCTTGTCTGTGTCCAATGGGAGGACAGAATATAGTTTCTGAATCCCATTGTTTAATGGTAAGTAAGGTAATTTCAATTTCAAAATTGATAAATTCTTCTACTATGACTTTTTGACTATCACCTCTAGAATTTTCAATTGCATATTTCCAGGCTTTTTCTACTTCTGTTCTATCATTAACTACAGATTGACCTTTTCCAGATGATGACATTACAGGTTTCACAACATTAGGAAAACCAATTTTTTCGGAAATAGTAATTAATTCTTCTAAGCTGACTGCATAACCATATTTAGCAGTTCTCACACCTAATTCTTTATGTGCTAATTCTCTAATTCTATCACGGTTCATCGTGTAATTAGTTGCTGCTGCGGTGGGAATAACTTTGATTCCTCTTTGTTCAAATTCTTGTAATTTTTCGGTTCTAATGGCTTCGATTTCTGGGATAATAAAATCAGGTTTGTGTTTAGTAACTACTGCTTCTAAATCTTCTGCACTGAGCATAGAAATTACTTCTGAACAGTCTGCAACCTGCATTGCGGGAGCGTTTGTATAACGATCAACTGCGATGACATAATTACCTAAGCGTTGTGCAGCAATGACAAATTCTTTTCCTAGTTCTCCTGAACCGAGTAACATTAGTTTTTGGGGTAGTTGCAGTGATTTTTTCATGAGTTTAACTTGGTCGTTTTTAATGTTTTGATCTTTTAAAATCATAAACTATTTAGATACACAATTTTTGAGAGGTGATTTGAATTTTTTAAATTGTCTGAATCAGGACACCCTTCGGGAAGTCAAAAGTCAAAAGTCAAAAGTCAAAATTTTGTCTGAATCAGGATGTCCAGGATTTGAGGATTTTCAGGATGTGATTGATAAATTGATGGTTTGATTTTATGTTTTTATTTTGTCTGAATCAGGATGTCCAGGATGATAGGATTTACAGGATGTTATTGATAAATTGATGGTTTGATTTTATGTCTTTATTTTGCCTGAATCAGGATTGCTAGGATTTTAAGATTTACAGGATGTTATTGATAAATTGATGGTTTGATTTTATGTTTTTATTTTGTCTGAATCAGGATTGCTAGGATTTTAAGATTTACAGGATGTGATTGATTGTTGATCGTGTTAATACTTATGCAGTGTGTTATAATTACAGACATCATTAATCATTATCCTGAACTATGCTGCAACCAGGAAAAGCATTAAAAAAACGTCCCCAATATGTGATAGAAACAGAAATTGGTGTTGGAGGTTTTGGTGTTACTTATAAAGCTAAACATCAAGATTTGAATTTTCCCGTTGTTATTAAAACTCCTAATAGTCGGTTGTGTAGAGATGCTAATTATCCTAAATATGTGGAAGGTTTTCGTAAGGAAGGAAGAAGATTAGCAGATATTACGCAATTTCATCATCCTAATATTGTCAGGATTATAGATTTTTTTGAAGAGGATAATTTACCATGTTTAGTCATGGATTTTGTCAAGGGTGAAAATTTATATCATTTAGTACAATATCAGGGTATTTTATCAGAATCAACCGCTATTGATTATATTAAACAAATTGCTGACGCTTTATCTCTTTGTCATGAAAATGGCATTATTCACCGGGACGCACATCCGGGAAATATGATATTAAGAGAAAATAGTAATACTGTAGTTTTGATAGATTTTGGTTTAGCGGTAAATGTGAATAGTCAAAGTATTAACCAAGTTGCTAATATGGCTTTTGCACCTTGGGAACAAATCGTAGAAATAGAAAAAGCACCAAGTATTGATGTTTATACTTTAGCTGCTTCTTTGTTTTATTTGGTCACTGGAGATACTCCCATTGCATCTTTAGCGAGAAAGCTAAATAATCGGACTTTAATAGAACCGAAGGAATTAAATTCAAGAATTAGTGATAAGTTAAATCAAGCGATTGTTAAAGGTTTGGAATTAGAACCTAAAAACCGTCCGCAAAGTATGAAGGAATGGGTGGGTTTATTTTCTAATAATAATGTAGAGATGTTTTATGAAACTTCTGTACAAACATCTAGTGTAGACTATAGAATACTGACTGAATTACTCGAAGCAGGAAATTGGAAAGAAGCGGATAAGGAAACAGCAAGGGTAATATTAGCAGTTGCAAAACGCGAAGAAGAGGGTTGGTTAAGAATAGAAGATATTGATAATTTTCCTTGTGATGAAATTCGCACCATTGACCAATTATGGCTAAAATACAGCAATGGTAAATTTGGGTTTTCTGTGCAGAAACGGATTTATCAGGGTTTAGGTGGAACGAGAGAATATAACTCAGATATGCTTGTAAAGTTGGGGGAAGAGGTAGGATGGAGGAAATCTAGTAATGGTAAGGTGTACTACTACAATGATATAAGAAAAATGAAAGCACCATCGGGAATTCTTCCTTCTTTGCAGGGGGAGAGTTGGATGAGTAGAGAGATTCTGAGATTAGTTGGGATGGGATTTTGTTCTCTTCTCTCACGTCGAGACTTGTAAACTGTAACATTTAAGGATTACAGAAAATTATTAAGTCAGAATCAGGATAACCAGGATTAAAGGATGAACAGGATGGTAATTTTTAGATGGTTTATTATCATTTAAAGACAATCATTAAAAACATCCTGAAAAATACCCAACATCCAAAAAACAATCATTCAATCACATCCTGAAAATCCTTATATCCTGGATATCCTGATTCAGACAAAATAAAATACAACAACACAAAATTTACAATATTTAATTTATGTCAGCAAGAGATTTATTTCATCAAGCAGTGAGAAACGCATTAGAAAAAGAAGGATGGACAATTACAGATGATCCCTTAGAAATAGAATTAGAAGATATCACATTTAAAATTGATTTAGGTGCAGAAAGATTAATAGCAGCAGAAAAAGGAGAAGAAAAAATTGCTGTAGAAATTAAAAGTTTTGCTAGTAACTCAGCAATAAGTGAATTTCATACAGCATTAGGACAATTACTTAATTATCAAACTATGTTAGAAGAAACTGAGTCAGAACGAAAATTATACTTAGCTGTACCTGAAGATGCTTATACTTCCTTCTTTCAAACTCGATTTGCTAAAATTACTATCAAAAAATATGAACTTAAAATCATAGTATATAATGCAGACAAGGAGGTAATCATACAATGGCCAACCTAGAACATTATCGTCAATGTATTCAAACTATCCTCAAAGAACATAGTAAATTTAAGCCTAAATACGATGAAATAGATAATGAACTCATTTTTGATACAATTCATGATCATTATCAACTGATGCGTGTTGGTTGGGATAATTTAAGGAGAGTTTATCATAGTGTCATTCATTTTGATATTAAAAATAACAAAATTTGGATTCAACAAAACAATACAGAAACAGATTTAGCTCAAGAACTTGTGAATATGGGAGTACCAAAAGAAGATATTGTTTTTGGTTTACAACCACCCTACAAACGTCCTTATACTGGTTATGGTGTAGCATAATCAAAGATCCCCGATTTCTGAGATAATTTATCTATGAAATGAGAAGATGAATCAAAGAAGTCAGGGATATAAATTTTTATTTTGTCTGAATCAAGATAACCAGGATTAAAGGATAAACAGGATAGTAATTTTTAGATAGTTTATAATCATTTAAAGACAATCATTAAACAACATCCTCAAAATCCCCAACATCAAAAAAACAATCATCAAAAAACATCCTGTAAATCCTCAAATCCTGGACATCATCTCGACTTCGCTCGATAAACACCTGATTCTGACAAATAATTAAAATAAGATACAATATTGATAATCCACATCACCCGAAATGATAATGGTTCAAACCCCTATCAAACCCCTAACCCTTGAGGAATTTCTCAAATTACCAGAAACCAAACCAGCAAGCGAATTTATTAACGGTGAAATCATTCAAAAACCCATGCCTCAAGGAAAACATAGCACAGTTAAAAGTGATTTTATCTCTGCTGCAAATACCATTCTCAAACCCCAGCATATCGCCCGCGCATACTCTGAATTACGCTGTACATTTGGTGGTAGATCCATTGTACCAGATATTGCCGTCTTCACTTGGGAACGCATTCCCCGCGATGAAAATGGTGAAGTTGCTAATACTTTTACTATCCCTCCTGACTGGACAATTGAAATACTTTCTCCTGAACAAAGTCAAACTAAAGTAGTTAGAAATATTCTCCATTGTCTTCAATATGGTACTCAAATGGGTTGGTTAATTGACCCTGAAGAAAAATTAATTTTTGTCTATTTTGCTGATCAACGTATTCTATTATTTGAATTAGAAACAGATAGCTTACCTGTTCCAGCTTTTGCTGAGTCTTTAAATTTTACTGTGGGTCAAATTTTTAGTTGGTTAAATGAATAAATGTTTAATATATTCTTTGTCAAAATCAGGATGTCCAGGATTAAAGGATGAACAGGATGGTAATTTTTAGATTGTTTATTATCATTGGAAAACAATAATCAAACAACATCCTCAAAATCCCCAACATCCTCACAAACAATCATTCAATCTTTTGACTTTTGACTTTTGACTTCCCGAAGGGTGTCCTGATTCAGACAAATGCAAAATTTAATTAAGATTTGAAAATGTACATAAATTGTGATATTATATAATTGTGATTATTTATTAAATAGAGATGTCTAATGATTAATTCAGTTAAATTCAACACAATTTTCATGAGGAGATAAATTTATGAGTTTAACTATTTCTGATGAAATTCTCAATTCTACAGGAATGACATCAAAAGAATTATTAATAGAAATTGCAGTGATGTTATTTGAAAAAGAAAAAGTTAGTTTAGGTAAAGCTAGTAAAATAGCGGAAATGAATTATGTAGAATTTCAGGAATTACTCGCTCAACGTAATATTTCCCTACATTATGATGTTGCAGAGTTTCAAGAAGACATGAAAACTCTTAAAGAAACAGGTTGGTTATGATTATTGTTAGTAATACCTCACCAATTAGTAATTTAGCTAAAATTGATCACCTATTTTTACTGAGAGAAATTTATAGTGAGGTTATTATTCCTCAAGCAGTATATGATGAATTAACAGATATTAGAGCAGGAGAAAAGGTTAATCATGCTATAAAAACTGCTAATTTTATCAAGCATCAACCTGTTATTAATTATCAATTAGTAAAAGATTTACAGCGAAATTTAGACGGTGGAGAATCTGAAGCAATTGTATTAGCAATAGAATTAAATGCTAATAAGTTATTAATAGATGAAAGATTAGGAAGACAGGAAGCAATAAAATTAGGATTGTCTTTGACGGGAGTATTAGGTATATTGTTGATTGCTAAAAAAAGAGGATTAATTAATAATGTTAAATCTTTGATGGATCAATTAATTTCGCACACAGCTTTTAGAATTGGTGATCAACTATATTATAGTATTTTGATAGAAGCTAATGAAAATTAGGGATGATTAAATATCATCAAAAAAATGAACAGGATGGTAATTTTCAGATGGTTTATTATCATTGGAAAACAATAATTAAACAACATCCTCAAAATCCCAACATCAAAAAAACAATCATTAAATCACATCCTGTAAATCCTAAAATCCTGGACATCATCTCGACTTCGCTCGATAAACACCTGATTCAGACAATTAAACAACTTACTTACCAATACAAAACCTACTAAAAATCCGATCTAAAACAGATTCCGTCACCTCCTCACCCGTAATTTCTCCCAACGCATAAATCGCACCTCGTAAATCAATAGTCCAAAAATCCAAAGGTAATTGATTTTTAATAGTTTCTTGCACCCGTGCTAAATCAATCTTCGCTTTTGTCAAAACTGCTGCTTGTCTTTGATTAATAGCTAAATCCAAATCAGCAGCTTCCACATTTCCAGTTTCCACACTTTCCAAAATTGCAGTTTCTAAATCATCAATACCTTGATTTTTCGCAGCAGCAGTTTCAATTTTAGATTTTGGATTTTGGATTTTAGATTTCAGGGTTTGTTTTTCTGTTTCGGAAATGAGATCAATTTTATTAATTACTAATATTAAAGGACGATGTTTTACTTGTTCATAAATTTCCTGATCTGCATCTGTCCAACCCACAGAACCATCAATAGTAAATAACACCAAATCAGCATTATTCGCAGCTTGACGCGATCGCTCTACCCCTATCTTCTCAACCTGATCAACAGTTTCCCTAATACCCGCAGTATCCAAAACCTGTATCGGTATTCCCCCCACAACTAACTGAGATTCTACCACATCACGGGTTGTACCAGGTAAGTCCGTCACAATAGCGCGATCGCTCTGACTCCAAGCATTTAATAAACTCGATTTTCCCACATTCGGACGACCAACAATGGCAACTTTTAACCCAGTTCTTAACAATTCACCTTTATCTTTTGTCGCTAATAATTGATTAATTTCTAAACTAATTCTATCAATTTCATTAATAATTCTTTGTTCATCTAAAGGTGGTAAATCTTCCTCAAAATCAATTCTGGCTTCAATTTCTGCTAAAATATCTAAACATTGAGAACGTAAATTTCTAATCGGTTGCGCTAATTTTCCCCGTAAACCTGCTAAAGCTGTTTGTGCTGCTTGGGGAGACTTTGCACCAACTAAGTCTGCAATACTTTCAGCTTGGGTTAAATCTAATCTACCATTTAAAAAAGCCCTTAACGTAAATTCCCCTGGTTGCGCTAACCTTGCACCATTTTCTAAACATAGTTGCAATACTTGTTGCACGGCCATTATTCCCCCGTGACAATGAAACTCTACCACATCTTCACGGGTAAAAGAACGGGGAGCTTTCATGATCAATAATAATGCTTCATCAATAACTTGCTTTGTTTGGGGTTGACGGATAAAACCGTAAAGGATGCGGTGACTTTCCCAAACCTGCTTTCCTGGTGCTAAAAATAGAGTTTGGGCGATCGCCAAAGCATGATCACCAGAAACCCGTACAATACCTACACTACCTTGTTGGGGGACAACAGCAGTAGCAATAGCAGCGATCGTTCCAGTATGAGTTAATAATTCTGACATAGGAATTTAGATAATGGGTGACAGTGAACAGTAATTAATGACTTACAGAGTTAATAGTAATATTTATCTAAAGGGTTATAAAGCCGTATTTTTAGAGAGGAGTTTACTGTGGAACAAACAATTGATTGCGCTAAAGCTTGCGTTAACGGTTGTATTTTAGGCGATAAATGCCCAAATATCGAGTACAGAGAAGCAGCGTCAAAATTTATTGAAGAGACTTCTTTAGATAAAATGCTAGAAATGGCAGAAGAAAGACTGCGTAAAAAAATGATGGAACCCCCGAAATGGGTATTTCCTGAAGACGTTTAATAGACATCTGAAATTATAGTAGGGATAATTCATGTAGCTTGCTTTTAGCAGGGGTATTATCCCTACAAATTTTTTGGATATATCTAATATTATTTTTTGGTTAAATAGTATCTGGATCAACACCTAATTCTCTCAACTTTGCGGCCAGGCGATCGCTACATCTTTTTTCCTCATCAGCACGTTGTTTTTCATATTCAGCACGTCTCCTTTCTTGTTCTGCACGCCTATTTTCTCTTTCAGCCCGTCGCTTTTCCTCCTCAGCCCGTTCTTGTTCCAATCTTGCCACTTCTGAAGGTGTAGGAACTAACGCACCCGCATCAGTAAAAAAGCGTAATTTATTTTCCTCAACCCCCAAAAATAATCCTAACTGCTGACTCCACAACCAACCTTGATCATTAGTTTCTATAGGTTCATACTTCCCAGCTAAAAGCACAAACCCTGCAAACTCCAAATTTTGAGGATCAAACCAAAAATATTCCGGTGTTCTAAAAATATCTTGGTAAATTTGCTTTTTCAAACCCCGATCAGTCTTAGCGGTAGAATCTGATAAAAGTTCTACAATCACATTAGGATACTTACCATCTTCTTCCCAAACCACCCAACTTTTACGCAGTTTACGTTCAGTATCCAAGACAACAAAAAAATCAGGACCCCGGAAATATTCAGATTTTAACTGACGAGGACTGTAATAAATCGTCACATTTCCAGAAGCATAGAAATCATTTCTATCTTGCCACAACCATTCAAGACATTGAATGAGCAGCATCATTTGTTCTCGGTGAAAGTCAGTTTCCAAAGGCGGTTCATCACTGTATAAATCTCCTGGAGGAAATATAACATCTTCTGTAACGGGAATTTCGGGAATTTCTTGGATCAGAGTCATGGTAATCAGTGATTTAGTAATAAAGGGGTTAAGTCTAATGTAACACGACCTAATTGTTGATAGAATTTAATCTATATATTTAATTTATATATCTAATATTTAAACTTTCCACAAATTCACGTTCTTTAGATTTTAAATACTCATCTCTTTGAGAAACAAAATCATCTATTTTCCCTTGGTTATATAAAGTAACCATCTCTTCTGTTATAAAATGCTTTTCTAAAATATCAGGATCATTATTGTTAATAAAATTAGCTAATGTTTTTTTATCAGGTGATAGATCAAATTCAGAAGATAATCTTAAAATGATATTTCCTGGAGTTCTATCTTTCTTAGAAGAAATAAAAATTTCTTTTATTCCTTCCATATCTTGAGGTTCACTATTACCAAGAATTGATTTTAAATAAAATAATTGTAATGCTTTTGGTCTAACTCCTGTAAAATTTAATTTACTTGGATACTTAGCTGCTGGAAATTCCATATCCTCATTAACTCTATAAATTCCATCATTGTGTTCTCCCTTAGCAAATTGGCAAAATATTTCATAAGCGGTTCTAAGTTGACTCATGGAATAGATAGTAAAATAATTAGAATAGGTAGTTATCCAAAACCAATTCTCTAATTTTTGATATTCTTCATCTGTAGGTACTGAGTTTAATCTAAAATATTCAGATATAAAAATTAATTGTGCAGGATAAGGTAGTAAGCGAATATCTATTACAAATAGTTTTTTATATAAAAATCTTACTGCTTTTTTAATATGTATATAAGCAGACTGTGTAAAATATTCTAAATTATCCTTTAATAAATCTTCTCTATTGACATCATAATAAAATGTTCCTTTTGAATTATAAATACATTTTAGAATTATATCTCTTTTCAAATCTTCAAAATTATAACTATTTAAACTACTGAGAAATTCAGTAATTGAATCTATTAGCTTAAATTCTACTTCTACATAGCTTCTTGCTGATAGTATATAGTCTTCAGAAATTTCTGTTCCTGTTGAGTTTAGTCTTGAAAAAATTTCTACAGCACTTTTTATATCACCTCCTTTTATTTCTACATAAGGTAATCTATATTTGTGTAATATATCATGTAAATTTCTTACATTCTCAATATATTTGTTTTTTTCATGATCTGGAATATTTTGTTTATCTAAATGACGCATAAAATCAAATAATTCACGGTTATCATAAACTTTATAAAGAGGTATTGAAAAAATATTATCTTTCTTTGTTTGTTTGCTAAAATTATTTTCTTTAATATCAAAAAATATTTGAAAATCTTTTAATTTAAGATTATTTATTTCTTCAGGAAAGTTTTTAGGATTCATCAAGACACCAAATAATGTAGATATTCTTTGAAAACCATCTAATACATATTTGACATCACTATTTGATTTGTTGATTATGTATGGACCAATTTCATTTTTAGTTTTGTAGTCTTTGGTTTTCCAAAATAATAAACTACCTATAGGATAACCATTTAAAATACTATCAAACAAGTCTAGCATTTGACGAGTTTTCCAAACAAATTCTCTCTGAAATTCTGGAATCTTATAAGCTCCATTAGCTATTTCCTCTAATAAATCTTCAAGATACATAGTATCTGGTTTTACAGTAATTTTATCGTTCATATTATTTTCGCTATTTTTAGTAAAATTTGTTCAAGTTCAGAAACTAATTCATTTGCTTCAGGGAGAAACACCTTATGATGTTCACATCTTTGCTCAAGTAGTCTGTAAGAAAAATCACTCAGGAACATTTCTGGAAATTCTTCTTTTATTTTTATCTGGCCTATATTGTTATTGTCTTTATTATATTCTAAAAAATCCAAATCACTTTCGCTTTTACTACTTAAATGATCTTTCTGATCTTGAGTAATTAATGGAGCTTTTTTAAACAATATATCCAATGGAATATAATTTTCAATTTTCCTCTTGTATAGAATATGCCATATAATCAAATCATCTTCTTCATAAATGATATCATTTGTAGCAGGAGGATTACTGATTGTGCGATTTTTTAAAAATTCAATTAGCTTTGTATATTTTGTGTTAAAGTGATTAATATGAGTTTTATCACTATCAAAAATAGCCATTAACTTATATTTATAAATATTAGAATAACGATCAGCATCTATCCAATACTGTGATATTTGTTCAATCCCACCAATTCCACCAGCATTATCAAACTCTAAAATTTCCTTTTTTATAGCTATATCTATTAATCTATAAATATTTCTCCGTGTTTTATTACTGCTATACTTTTGACAAATACCTTTAATAAATTTCCCATCATTAATGATATTTTCTACAATTATTTTAGAACGTTCTGTAATTATTTTATAAGCATCATTTGGGTGTATTTCTCCTGAATTAGTACCAATAGTAAAATGGGTGAGATGATCTCTATGCAATTTAGTAAGTGGTTTACGATTGTTATTAATATAATCTTGTAAATATTCTCTTCTTGGAGAAGATATAAGTTGGGAAATATTATTTTTGTCAAAAATATATTTATCATCATGATCAAAAAAAATGCTTTGAATACTTCTAGTATCTATAAAATGGTTATCTTTAAGAAGTTCAACCAGGATATCAGCTAGAATAGACTGCATATCACTATCTTGAGTTTGAAAAATTGCAGGGTTAAAAGATATAATCATATTGGTATCCTGGTTATATTTGTTATATTTGTTATATTTGTTATATTTATTTATCTTGTTCTTTTCTTCTCAGTGCTTTTTGCATTTCTAATATTTCTCTCATACCTTCATTAAAAACACCTTCTGGCCAATCACTTAAAACCCCCTCATCATCAACAGTTATTTCCCGTAGTTCTTTACCTTTCAACTCAGCATCTTCTATCCAGTAAATTATTAAATCATCTTTGGTAAAACCAAAATCATTTTCAACAACTAATTTCCGCAAGCGCAAGATTATATTTTCAGAATGGGTTTCAATAATAAAAGTCTGATTATTTTCCTTTGCTGACTTTGCAAATAGTTCAGCTAAATCACCATGTGCAGCAGGATGTAAATGTAATTCTGGTTGTTCTAAAACAATTATTGAATCAGGTCTATCAGTAACATTAGCACGAACAACTAAAGGTAATGCTTGATTCATTCCTTGTCCTACATCCATAATATTTACTTCAGTATCATTTTTAGTAAGTAGAATTTGGATAAGAGGTCTTTTACTTGTATCATCTACTATCAATTCCCAACCGTCAAAATTTTCCTTGTACCACTCTCCCACCTTCTCATACAAATTATCTTTTTTCTCTAATTTACTGACTCCAAGCATTATATAAGCATTTTCACCTGTAATACCTGTATCCCTAAATTTTGTCTTTCCAGTTAAAGAAAAGCATCTTTGAGGCAAAATTCTAAAAGGTCCAATATAATCTACATCAATTTTTGGTATTGTAAAGTTTGCATATAAATTTTCATTTGTACCTTCTTTTATAAATTCAGTGGGTATAAAACCTTTAAATTTGCACTCATAAAATTTTTGATCAATCTCATTAATGTATCCCTTAGTAAAAGGGTTTATATTATTCATATCTTGCAAATCAAATTCCTGGTTATTATCTTTATATTTCCAATCAAAAATATCTAAACCATAACCATCTACTTTTTTTAGTAACCCAACTTCTATTTGTATATTATTCTCAAATATAATTTTAAAATTTAAACTAATTCCTCCAGGGTTATTATCAGGGAATAAATTATCAAAATCTGCACCTAATTCAACACCATTATTTTTTAATAACAGAGGTTCATCTATATCTCCATTGAGGGACGTTTCCAGCAAAGTAAACAGTTTAGCAATAGAACTTTTACCAGAACTATTTTTACCGATCAAAATAGTAATCGGTTTTAATTGCATCGTTTGTTTTTCATAAAATGCTTTGTAATTTTCAAAAGAGACTGATTTAATTTTCACCATGATTAATAAACCTGATAAATTTATATTCGGATATTCGGATTCTCAAAAATGAATAATGAATTATGAGAAGTAATCATTATCATTGATTTGATACTTCTCCTTGTATTTACTCTGTATTTGTAAATGAAGTACGCTTATTCCTTTAAATATCCAAACCCAAAACCGTTAACTCCGGCGGATGCTCAACAGTAAACTGATAATAAATCTCCTGCTGTTCCTGCGCTGCAAGCAAAATATCCCATTCCAAAATACCCATTTCTCCCAACTGAATCTGCGGATTAGAACGAATCAAACGCACCTTAATTTGTTCATTTTTACTCACAGGTAATTGTTCAGTTAACTTTAAATTGGCAGGTTGATTTAATAAATTAGTCACCATCAACCGATAACCATAAGTTACACGACGTTGGTTACTCATCAACTTCTTATCTACCTGACGTTCCACCAAATCACGCTCAATTTTTACCCCTTCATCTATACCCAAATTAATCTTAAATTCCTGTCCCGGAGCAATATTTGTTAACTGACTTTCACCGACAAAAATTGTATCTCTAAAAATATTCGCCTTACCAGGTAATAAAATTGCCCCATCAACAGGATTCTTCACATGAGCTTGCAAATATGCAAAACTCACTAACCGGGGTATTCCCACGTAATTAAAATGACAAGGATAATCAGCCTGAAAAATTGCCGTTTTATGTGGTGTTCCATCCGTAGGAATATGACCAGAACTATTAAGTTTAAATGTCACCACACTACCTTGATGAGATACTTCCGTCACCACAGTTTCCGCAGCAATAAAACTATCTTCATTATCTTCCTGAATTGATCTTGAAGCACTAGGAACAGCAGGAACAGGAGGTAACAAAACCCCCATAGATGGAGGAGGAGACATAGAACGCTGTACAGCTATCGGATCATTAGCACTTAACCGGGGACTGTCAATATACCAGGGTTTTAACTTAGGTGGTAATGAACCTAAACCTAATTTAGCAGTAGAAAGAGTCAGAGGAATATCTATCCAATCTTCTCCGGTATTTTGATTGACTTCCGCTAAATAAGTTAAATGCAGCGTATTACTCTTACTATCAACCCGTAAATCATAAAGAGGTTTCCAACTTGCACGATTTACTATATAAGACATTTCTAATTCAAATTCACCAGCACCAGATACTTCGACTTCAACAATTACACTTAAACTTTCTTTAGAATGCGGAGTTTGAATTTTTTGTAATGTAGCGCGGAGTGGTTGTAATTGTTTTTCTAATTCCTGCTGTTGGGTTTTACACTCACCAGCGGCGATCGCGTACTCACTATACTGACTGCCAATAAAATTCAGAAAATCCAAAGTCTCACTTAAACTCAGATTTTTCCTAGATATACTCTGAGCAAAAGGTTCTTCCGTCTTATTACCCAAACCAGTAATAAAACTAGATTGTAAAGCCAAAGCATCTATCTGAGCTTGGAGGTGGCGTTTATCAGATTCTAACTGCTGAATTTGCCTAGTTAGCTGTGCTACCTTTTCTGCCACAGGTTCAGTAGTATAAATGCGATCACTGCTCACACCCAGCAACCGCACTTGTACCTCCCCACCGCCACTCACCCTCACAGAATCAGGTTCTAGAGTCACAGGCAATGGTGTAATCAATAACTCCTTTTCCTCTCCAGTTAATGATATTACACCTCTTCTCGTTACCAGAGCCTTATCACCATAGACTGTAACAGCAACAATTTTACTATCTATAGTTTTTCGCCAAGATGATACCACTGGGTTCACCACTGCCAGTCTTCCCCCTATTTAACAGTTATTATCAGCATTCAATTATTAATTTTAACTGTGGTAGTTAAATTTGCCATCATTATCATTGATAACTGCTATATAAAACCTAGACAAAACTAGACTTTACTTTCTACTTCAACGGGAGCATGGGAGCGGTTATCCCTCAGTAGACTTTCACGCCTTAGCCAGACGCGATAAATTAATTGCAGCGTTTAGATCCCTATCTATCTCAAAACCGCAGTTCTCGCAGTAATAAATTCTTTCGGATAAAGAAAGATTTTCTTTTTTATGCCCACAGCGAGAACAGGTTTTACTTGATGGATAAAATCTATCAGCAATTATGATTTCACAGCCAAATTTTTTAGCTTTATAATCTAGCTGACGCTGAAACTCATAAAATCCACAATCAGCTATTGCTTGTGCTAATTTATGATTCGATAACATTCCTGAAACATTCAAATCTTCTACTACTATCTTCGCGTGGTTTTTACATAAGTAAGTAGTAAGTTTATGAAGAGTATCTTTTCTCAGGTTTGCTATTCTCGCATGATGTCTAGCTAGTTTAATTTTAGCTTTATGTTTGTTGCTTGAACCTTTAGCCTTTCTAGAATAGACTTTGGATAATCTTTGCAGTTTAGCTAAGTTCTGCTTGTAGTGTTTAGGGTTAGGAAAAGTAACACCTGTGCTAAGAATAGCTAGTTCTTTTATTCCCAAATCAACACCAACAACAGCATGATCTTTAGTAGTTGGCTGGCATTCTTGTTCATAAGAAAAAGATATGTACCAACTATCAGCAGTTCTAGAAATAGTCATACTCTTACAAGTGGTGTGAGGCAACCCTTCGTAAGTTTTTACCCATCCAATTGTCGGCAGTTTTATTGATGTACCACCTACAGGAATTGGTTTACCACTAGCATCAATTGTCAAACTATCATTTTTCCCCTTCTTTTTAAAGTTGGGATATTTTGACTGTCCTTTAAAGAATCTCTGGAAAGATTCGCCTAAACTATCAAAAGCGTATTGAGTGATTTTCTGACAAATACCTTTTTCTTTAATCCATGTCAACTCAGGTTTTACGTGATTGTTAAAAAATTTCTTGAGAAGATATTTGTTTGGCTTTAATCCATTCTTATACAAAGAACCCCAAGTTGCTAAACCCCAATTATAGGTAAACCTTGCTATGCCAGCGTGTTTAGCCATCAATATTTCTTGGGTTTTGTTTAACTTGAGCTTTGTTTTAATGGATAAGAGCATTGGTGAATCTTAATAAATCATTTATAGGTTTGTCCATGAGTGTACAGGTTTGTTTAGTAAACTGTCAACTTAGGACAAGCTCCTTACAGGTTTAATAGTTATGCTGATTTATTGTCAATGGGCGGCCTTGAGAAATTTTACTCTGAAGGTAAGTCTACTTTAATACTCAAAGGTGTAATTTCCTGGTCTACAATCTTCTTAGCTGCATCTAACAGATAATCATAATAAGTGCGAGCGACAATAGATAATTGTTTACCAGTAGGATGCGCTATGTACCAAGTCCGTTTAATCGGAAAATGCTGTACATCCAGAATACTAAACTCATGGGCATCTGTTAACAGAGTATGACGGGATAAAACCGAAATACCCAGACCTCCAGCTATAGCTTGTTTAATCGCTTCATTACTCCCCAGTTCCAACTTAACCTTAACTTTGACCTCATGTTCATCTAAAAGATTTTGTACCGCCCGACGTGTACCTGAACCTGGTTCACGCATAATAAAAGGTTCATTTGTTAGACGTTGAATAGGAATATTCTTTTCTCCCGCCAAAGGATGGTTAGCCGGTGCAAACACCACCAGAGGATTTTCTAAAAAAGGCTCATAACTGATATCCAAACGATCTGGAACTTGGCTCATGATATACAAATCATCCAAATTTGCAATCATCCGATCCAAAATTCCCTCATGGTTTGTCACCTTGAGAGAAATATCAATACCTGGATACTGTTGACAAAAAGGACCAAGTAAACGGGGAATAATATACTTTGCCGTT
>RDXV01000260.1 GCA_004292695.1 Nostocales cyanobacterium
GAGGTACAGAGTTTTTTAGTTTTAGGGAACAGGGAACAGGGAACAGGGAACAGTAAATAAATCAGGGTGTACTTCATAACTTCGGAAACTGCTGTATTTATAATAAATACTGAAAATATGAGATGATTACTAATATTTGGGTAAAATTAATTGCATATTGTTTAAATCTATTTTTTTACCATTGATTATGACTAACGAAACATCTACAGTTCCTCATAAAATTATTGGTGTTGCTGTTATTTGGAATGACAAACAACAAATTTTAATTGATCGTCGTCTTCCCCAAGGAACAATGGCGAATTTATGGGAGTTTCCGGGGGGGAAAATTGAACCGGGGGAGACAATAGAGGAATGTATAGAAAGGGAAATTTTAGAAGAATTAGGAATTAAAATTGCTGTTGGTAAACATTTGATTACTATTGATCATACTTATCCCCATTTGCGGGTGACTTTAACTGTACATCATTGTCAGCATTTAGATGGTATTCCCCAAACAATTGAATGTGCAGAAATTCGCTGGGTTAGTTTAGATGAGTTGGATAATTTTGAGTTTCCAGCAGCAAATGTAGAAATTATTGCAGCTTTGAAGAATAGGTGACAGTTGACAGTTGACAGGTGACAGTTGACAGTTGACAGTTGATAGTTGATAGTTGACAGTTGATAGTTGACAGTTGACAGTTGATAGTTGACAGTTGACAGTTGACAGGTGACAGGTGACAGGTGACAGGTGACAGTTGATGCTGACTCCTAAATTCTCAATTCTCAATTCTCAATTCTCAATTCCCTGTTCCCTTCCATAAATTTTTTCAATTATTTCTGGTTGAAATTGATGGTTTTCATCTAATGTAAAACTGTTTAATTCACCTGCTTTACCATTTGCTACTGTAACGATGATATAAGAATATTCTGGCCAAGCGTAGATTCTATCCCATTCTGAAGGTTTTGCGGGATGATCTGGATGGGAATGAAATATACCGATGATGTTTAAGTTGCGATCTCTGGCTGATTTTTGAGTTTGTAACATGATTTGAGGGGCGATCGCGTATCTTCTATTTTTACTGTGTGTTTCTTCTGTTAAAGTTTGAAAAATTTGTGATTCTGTGTTCCATGCGTTTTCTGTGGGGATGATTTCTATTACTGTTTTAATTTCGTTTTTGATATGTCCTAATATTAGTCCACAACATTCTTCTGGATAGGTTTTTTGGGCGTGGTTTTTGATGATTTCTATATGGTTTGGTGTTAGTTTTATTTTCATGTTTGAAAAGTGTAGATGCAAGATTTTGGATTTTAACGAACCACA
The DNA here is from genome assembly GCA_004292695.1 of Nostocales cyanobacterium. GTDB lineage: Bacteria > Cyanobacteriota > Cyanobacteriia > Cyanobacteriales > Nostocaceae > Okeanomitos. The sequence goes on from RDXV01000260.1 coordinate 1,301, forward strand.
GAGGATACAGAGAAGGAGGAAAGAGAAGGAGGAAAACGCAGAGTTAGATGTTTTTGGTTTTTTGGGTTAGTTGAGGTTATTTGATTAGGTTAATTTATGAACTCTACTTTTCCTGTGTCGGTGTCGTAATATGCACCCATGATTTTTAGTCTCTCTTCATTTACAAGTTGTCCAAGAACACTGGAGTTTTTTAGTAGTCTTTCGGTTTGATATTGGATGTTATTAAATATTGCACTTTCATTAATTTCTAAATCGTTGTTTCTCAGCTGTTCTTGGGCTAATGCTGGTTTGATGTTGTCTACTATGAAGCCAATTCTACCAGGATTTGGTTGATCTTTGATTGCTGCTGCTACTGCACCACAATTTTTGTGTCCTAAAACTACTATTAATTGTGTTCCTAATACGGTGGTGGTGTATTCTAAACTTCCTATGACCATGTTACTAGCAACGTTACCAGCTACACGAACTACGAATAAGTCTCCTAAACCTTGATCAAATATTAATTCTGGAGGTACGCGAGAATCTGCACACCCTAAGATTGCTGCGTAAGGATATTGTGCTTTTGATAGGGTTTCTAATCGTCTTTTTGTTTGGTTAGGATATTGACGATTCTGATTATAAAATCTTCTATTTCCTACTTGTAATCTCCTTTGTGCTTCTTCAGGACTAATTGGGTTAGGGTTGGGATTTTTTGGGGGAATTGTAATTGTTGATGGGGTGGTAATTATGCTACTACAAGCACTGATTCCACTGATACTTAATGTACTTAAACCGAAGAATTTTATAAAGTCACGACGACCTACAAAACCATTAATTCTACTCATTTTTGTCCTGAAATTTTGTGATTGGTTTCCAGGAAGATACCAAATTTTAAGTATGTTTGAGAGTGCTAAAAGAGACGGTTTAAGATTTTTTTAAGAATTTAGAATTTAGAATTTAGAATTACAAATTATTCTAATGTCCCCCAGCACCTAAATATAATTCTCCCACTTTCGGATCATCCAATAAATCTCTACCTGATCCTGAAATCTCATCTTTTCCAGATACCAAAACATAACCAGTATCAGCCATTTCTAATGCTTTTCTAGCATTTTGTTCTACTAAAACTATAGCTGTTCCAGATTGATTAACTTGTTTAATTTGTGCAAATACCTGTGTCACCAAAATAGGAGATAAAGCAGCGGAAGGTTCATCTAATAATAGTAAACTGGGTTCTAACATCAGCGCTTTACCCATTGCTAACATTTGTCTTTCTCCACCAGATAAAGTTCCTGCACGTTGACGACGACGATCACTTAATCTCGGAAACATAGCAAATATTTTATCTTTCAAGGGTTTTAATGGCACATTTCGCACAAATGCACCCATTTCTAGATTTTCTTCAATGGTTAATGAGGGAAAAACATTAGCAATTTGGGGAACATAACACATTCCTTTTTTGACAATTTGATCTGATTTTAAACCATTGATTTTTTCCCCTTTAAAAGTTATTGTCCCTGTATGGGGTGTTAAAAGTCCAAAAATTGTTTTTGCTAAAGTTGACTTACCGGCACCATTGGGACCAATTACTGTTACTAATTCCCCTGGTGAAACTTTAAAGTTTATTCCCTGCAAAATATCTACATCTTTAATATATCCTGCATGAACGTTTTCAACTGTTAATAAATAATCACTACTCATTTTTTTATTACTAATTACTAAACTGCAAATTATTACAATTATTACAAAAAATAATTTCCAAAAATAAAAAACTTTTTAATAATCCATCTGCGTTTATCTGCGTTCGCTAAGATTTTAAGGATTTTGTTGGGTTGCGCTGTCGCTTAACCCAACCTACGAATTTTTTATTTTCTTTTATTTTCCAAAAAGTTGATCAATTGCTAATTTTGGATCTGGTTGTTTTACTAAAGATTCACCAACTAAAACAGCGGATGCACCAGCATTTTCTACTGTTTGCAAATCTTCTAAAGTATGAATTCCTGATTCACTCACTACTAGAATATCTTTGTCTTTTAGTTGATTTCCTCTGTCTTTTAATAATTGACAAGTGGTTTGTAAATCAACGGTAAAATCTTCTAAATTGCGGTTATTTATGCCAATTAAAGCTACACCATCTAAGGCTAAAACTCGGTCTAATTCTGCTAAACTGTGAACTTCAATTAAAGCTGCCATTTGCAAAGCATTGGCAATTTTAATAAAATATTGCAAGTCTTGATCGCTGAGAATTGCGGCGATTAATAAAACTGCATCTGCGCCATTAATTCGTGCTAGATACATTTGATAAGGATAAATAATAAATTCCTTACATAATAATGGTAAATCTACAGCAGCACGAACTAAAGACAGGTTTTCAAAACCACCTTGAAAAAACTTTTTATCTGTCAATACAGACAAACAACTAGCGCCCCCTTCTTGATAGGATTTAGCAATGGCTACGGGGTCAAAATCTGCCCGTAAAACGCCTTTACTGGGAGATGCTTTTTTCACTTCTGCGATTAATGCAGGTTTGGTTTTTCCTTGTTTTAATGCAGCAATAAAATCACGGGTTGGTGGTGCGGAAAGGGCTTTTTTTTGCAGTTCTTTTAACGGCACTTTTTCCCGCATTTGTTCTACTTCTGTTTCTTTGTACCAAACAATTTCTTCTAATATATTATTTGGTTCTAAGTCTTCTACAGCCGCTTGATAGCGAATAACAGATACATCAATAGCTGGACTGGGTGGACGACGACGGATTTGCATTTTAGTTATTAGTCATTAGTTATTAGTCATTAGTTACTGGGCATGGGGCATTGGGCATTGGGCATGGGGCATTGGGCATTGGGCATGGGGCATGAGGAATTGAGAATTGAGAATGGGTAATTGGTAAAAATCTTTCTCCCCCTGCTTCCCCTGCTTCCCCTGCTTCCCCTGCTTCCCCTGCCTCCCCTGCCTCCCCTGCCTCCCCTGCTTCCCCTGCCTCC
>RDXV01000088.1 GCA_004292695.1 Nostocales cyanobacterium
CAAAGTATTATCTTGTCTCGGTTCAGTTGTGTGGGCTTCGTTTGCCTCACCTAAATAAATATAGCTAACCTCTCTGGAATTGTCAACTACTTTTTTCATGTTTTTTTGTTTTTTTTCTGTCCTATGGGTCTATCCTTTGCTGGGCAAGGGTTTGGGGGATTTATTTTTTTGGAAATGGGGTAGATAGGGGGATGAGTTGGAGGATGTTCATAGTTATGTGGTGAATTTCAGGTGTTTCCCAATTTTGAGATGAGGTGTTGTGTGTTGATTCAATGGGAGGTGAATGTCAAGTCTTGTGGAGATGTGGAAGTTTAGGTTGCTGATGTTGTCAAATTTGTCAAAATATATCTGTAACCCGGATTTACTGAGCTTATGGCTTGATGGGATTGGGTAGATTAAACAGCTAAGGTTGAGTTGTTATAGGAAATAGCAGGTAAAAACTATGGAAAACAACAATTGGTTGGAACAGCTAATGATGCTGGGTATTGGTACGACATCTTTGGTAGCGGACAAACTCAAGCAGGTTAGTGATGAGTTGGTGAAGGATGGGAAGCTCAATCCTGAGCAAGCTAAGGTGGTGATGGATGATTTGATGGAGCAGTTAAAGTCTGAACAGGGTAACTGGGAAGTGCAGATGCAGCGCCAAATGCGAAATATGATGCAGGATCTGGGGGTTGCTCGTCAGTCTGAGGTGGATGAGTTGCGAGGTAGGATTGATCGTTTGGAACGTCAGGTGCGGGATCTGGAAAATAAACTATGGCGTTAAACTATGGCGTTAATATACCTATTGTGATTTAAACTGTTTTTTGTCCTGTTGGTAATCTGATTACCACAATGCCTAAATATAGGGAGGGCTAATTTTGAAGGGAATTTTCCTCAGTGTGGTTTTCATGCTGGTGTGTGTTGGGGTTTTGGTGTTGGCACAAACGGGTGGTAAACAGGATACTGCTGTTGCTGCTAATTTGACTGCAACTGAACCAGTGACTACGACTGTAATTGAAGAAAAGAATACTTTGATAGCGAGTAATAATATGTCTGAAGAAAAAGTAATCACTACTGAGTCTGGTTTAAAGTATGTTGAACTAAAAACGGGTACTGGTGATGTCACTCCACAACGAGGACAAACTGTTGTAGTTCATTACACTGGTACTTTAGATGATGGAACTAAGTTTGATAGTTCACGGGATCGGGGTAGTCCTTTTAGTTTTAAGATTGGTATTGGACAGGTGATTAAAGGTTGGGATGAAGGCCTTAGTACCATGAAGGTGGGCGATCGCCGGAAGTTAATTATTCCTTCTGAGTTGGGTTATGGTGCGCGTGGTGCTGGTGGTGTGATTCCACCTTACTCAACTTTGATTTTCGATGTGGAATTGTTGGAGATCAAGTAATATCTATTAATAGGTAAATCTTTAAGAGGGTCAGGTTTGATGATCGCCCTCTTTCTTCACCTAAATGAGAAAACTGGTGCTATGCCCAAACGCCTGTTAGTTGTTGAATCACCCGGTAAGGTCAAAAAACTGAGTCAAATTCTCGGTACAGATTGGATAGTTCGTGCTAGTTGTGGACATATCCGCGAACTTAGCAATGAGGGTGAGGATTCGCTAGGATTTACAATAGAAGGTAACAGTGTCCGTTGTCATTATATCCCCCGTGACCAACGGGCTAAAGAAACTATTCAAAAACTCAAAGCTGCTGTTAAACAAGTTGATGAAGTCATTTTAGCAACAGACCCAGATAGAGAAGGTGAAACTATTGCTTGGCATCTTAAAGAAACTTTAGGATTGAGAGAACCCAAGCGAGTAGTTTATACAGAGATTACAGCATCGGCGGTAAAAGCCGCAATTTCCCATCCCCGTAAACTTGACTCTAATTTAATCGGTGCGGGATTGTGTAGAGATTGTCTTGATAAGCTAGTAGGATACAAAGGTAGTCCCCTGGTTTGGGCATTAAATAATGGTGCAAAAAGTGTAGGTAGAGTCCAAAGCGCCACATTACACCTGATATGTCAGCGCGAAAGAGAAATACAGGTTTTTGTTCCCCAAGATTATTGGAGTGTGTGGGTAGACTACAAAGAAGGATTTCGGGCTTTTTACAAAGGTACAGCTAACACTCCCGCAGAAACAGAAACAGAAACGGAAACCCACGATGATGCAGCTACGAATAACCCGGAAAAACCAGAATCTAAGCGGGTTTTATCGGCAGCAGAAGCAGATAGATTAGTTGCAGAGGCAAAGCAACATCCCCATCAAGTGATCCAAGTTGAAGGTAAACTCACCTATCGTCAACCACCTCCACCTTTTACCACTTCCACCCTCCAACAAGCGGCAGGTTCTAAGTTGAAATTTGCCCCCGAAAAAACTATGCAGGTGGCACAAAAGTTATATGAGGCAGGGTTAATTACATATATGCGAACAGATTCAGTGATGTTAAGTCCTGAATTTTGTGCCAGTGCGCGTAAGTGGTTGGAAGAACATGATCCGCAAAATGTACCACAACAAACAACAAAACACCGCAGTAGTAAAACAGCACAGGAAGCACACGAAGCAATTCGGCCTACAGATGTGTTTCGTCCTTCGGTGCAGTTGCGGGCAGAATTACCTGAAGATGAGTTTAACTTGTATGTGATGATTTGGAAACGGGCGATCGCCTCTCAATGTCGTCCTGCACAGGTGAGAAAAACTTTAATTATGACCCAATCAGGTAATTTATTATGGCAAGCTAGGGGACAGGTTGTAGAATTTTACGGTTATGCAAAATATTGGCCTAATTTGGGTAAAGATGCCGTTTTACCAATTGTACAACAGGGGCAAAAATTAACTTTAGAAAGTGCCGGATATGAAAAGAAACAAACCCAACCACCACCAAGATATAGTGAACCAAAACTTGTACAATTAATGGAAAGAAAAGGTATTGGTCGTCCTAGTACCTACGCGCCTACAGTGGCTACTTTAAAGAAACGTAATTATATTGAATTGAAAAAAGATAACTTACATCCTACAGGGTTAGGGTTAGAAGTTGATGAATTTCTACAAAAAGCATTACCAGATTTATTAGAAGCAGAATTTACCGCTAAGATGGAAGCAGAATTAGATAAAATTGCTGAAGGTAAAAATTCTTGGCAATCTTATTTAACTACTTGGAATCAAAGTTATTTTGTACCTGCGCTTTCTAAAGCTAAAACTGTGGTTTTTAATTCAACAACTACAGCTAATAATCATGGTAAAGTTGAGCGTAAATATGAAAATTCAAAAACAAAATGTCCTGAATGCAGTAACTTTTTAGCAAAAATTCCTAGTAGTAAAGTTAAAAAGAAATACTTTCTTAAATGTCTGAGTGGATGTGAAAATATTGTGTTATTTTGGAGTGATTTTCATAAACGTTGGGAAACACCGAAAACAAAAACATCGGAAAGTGAAAAGACTCCTAAACCGGAAACTAAGATTACATCTTATCCCTGTCCGGTATGTAAGAAACCTTTAGAGGAGTATAGTTATATTAAAGATGGGCAAAATAAAACTATGTTAAGGTGTTCTGGTGAGGATTCATGGAAGGATAAAAAACATAAGGATGCGGCTTATTTTCATACAGCTAAGGGGTGGTGGAGTCCTAAGTTTGGGAATTTGCAGATTTAGGAATAAAACTAATAAATCTGGTTAGATAAAACTCAATTGTACAATTAACTAAATAAGTTCATTTGTATTGGAAGATTATTTGCTATTTTATCTTGTTTTGTAGGTTTTAAAATACATTTCAATATCTTTCCCTTGTATTTGGCAGAACCAGTGATTTGTGGGACTTTATAAAGTTTCATTTTTGGATCTATCAATTCAAATATTCCTGCAAAACATAACCAAGTAAGCAATCTGGAAGGATCATCATTTTTATTGTGGTTACTTTTGTCTATTGCAACTTTACTATATACTTTTTTAAAAGTGTCTATATCAAAACTCTCAGTATCTTTAATAGACTCATTTTTTAATATTTCTTGAACTATTAAATGTTTTTGAAAATAACTTGATAGATAGTCCGCTATTTTATAATCATCTAAATTGGATTGATTATGACTATGAAATTCCTCTGGAAATGTAATTTGATCATTCTGTGAATTATGTACAACATAAAATATATTTTGAATATCTCTCCATAAATTATCAGATGTTTGTTCTTTGTATGTTATTTCATTAACTAAAAAATTGATAACTTCTGTTTTCTTACTAAATTTATTAATATTTCTCATGGCATATAAAGAACCGTTTAGATTCATGCAGGGAATATACTTGGTAGATATTTTAGGTAATATTCCCTTTGCATAATAATCTTTTCTTATGTCAGGAATAGTATATTTTCCGTCTGAACACTTTAAAAACCTTTTGATGTCTAATTTATGTAGTTCTTCCGCATAAGATTCTTCCAAAGATGTTATATTCTCATCTTTAGCTACTTTATCGAGTATGAACTTTTCACGGCTACCTAATTTTTGATTACGTTCGTCTTCAAAATGATTTTTGATTAGTTCCTCTAGTTTGTTATGAACAATAGTAGATACAACACCAGGATTGTTGTAGATAATACTACAAACTTGTCTAAGTAAATATGGAGAAAATGTAAAATTGGCCTTTAACCATCCTGTTACATCAGAGGGAATTTTTTGCTTTTTCTCTCTAATTAAAAGCTGATAAAATTTATTTAAGTATTCATCTAATTCAGAATTGTTAAATTCTTTTATTTCTTTAAATGCTTTTCTTCTTATAGCTTTTATGAATTCATTCCATTCATCTCTAATGCTTTCAGGTAAATGTATATCAGTCGTAAAAGAAAAACCTAAAATAAAATTTTCTTTTAAATCATGTATTTCAACTACTATTGACTCAAAGGCTTTATATATATCTATTAAATAATTATTAGAAAATAGATAATCAAATTGATCAAAACACACAATAATAATTTTGTTATTTTGTCTCAGATAATCTATAACTGTCGTAATTGATCTATTTTGATAAAACAAAGATCGTTCTCTATTGATATAAATATTATGATGGTCTAAAGATATAAAATTTTGCTCAATAGATTTTTGAATAGCTTTCTTAATAGCACTACGAACAATGAAAGGTTCTTGAGAATGCTTACATAATAATCTAGTATCAACTTGATAGAAAAAAATATTCTCTTTATTTTGTGATTCTTGTTCTAATTTAAGGATAAGAGATGACTTTCCATACCCTGATTTTCCTTCAATAGTAAAAACTCTTTTATCAGTCTTTTTCTCTTGAACCTCATTAATAAAATTCCAAAATTCTTTTTTAATCTCTTCTCTCCCAATAAAATCTTGCGGATGGCAAGCCAGATCACTTTCAAAACTTTCAGCTACAGGTATAGGAGGGATATGTATTTCATAATTTATGTTTTGATCAATTTCCAACAATTCAGTTTGAGAGGATATTTGATTATTATGAAATTCATTAATATTGTGATTTCCATTGTCAATTGAACAACGTACCCATAATTTATTCCGATGTAACAAAGATGTTAAAGACTTTATATTAAAGTCCTCATTTTTGACAGAGAAGATTAATACACGATCAGATTCACCTTTTTGATTAATTTCTTCAACTGCCCAATATAGTTTTTTATTTTCAGTTGCTAATAATGTTATATTTTCTACGTATCCTGTACACTTATCTTTATAGTAAGGAATAGAAAGATTCTGAGATTTCATTAAAAATATAGGTAATTCTTCACAGCCAATAGTAGTAATTTTTTCGTTAGGACGTTTTTTGTTGTGATTATTAATATAATTATCCGCTTCTTCATTAATAGGAATATTTGTTACTAAGTAAATATAAGAAATTTCTTCTTCTTCCACAAATCGAGAAGTTAAATCTTGTATATCATGTTTATCAATAATTGTTTTATTTAAAATATCAATATACCTCAGTAACCCTCTATCTTTTTGATCGGTTTCAACAAAAACATCTGTATATTTGGCATGGTCAACATCAAAGGTATTTTTATAATTACTAAATTTTAAATTATATTGATCCAGAATAAATGATAAGAACCATTTTATTAATTCCTGCTTTTTTTGAGGATCATAATCAGAAATTATTGGGCGAAAACTTATTGTTAAATCATTTTTAGTTTCTTGAAATGCTTTCACAGATAAACGATTAAATATTTCATACCATTTATCTAATAATTCTGAGCGTTGAAATTCAAATACTGGCTTATCATCAGTATTTTTTGTTTCGTATACGTATAGTGCAAATTCATCTCCATTGCATAATGCAAAAACATTACCCTGTATTTCTATGTGCCTGGCATAGCTGAGAACTTGATGTATATATTTATCTTTTGAAATAGATTGAGTTGTACTTTTAGCCTCTAATACCCATTTCTTTTGATCATTAACTAATAATAGATAATCTGGATACATAGTTCTATCTACTTTTTTTCTTTTTGTTCCATCTTGATAATAGGAATACTTTAATGGGAAATTCGTTTTAATCTCATTATCTTGATATCCTAATAACTTTAATAAAGGCATTAAAAACTTTTCTCTTACACTTGATTCATTATCTAAAGTTAAATTCTGGAGTTCAATTAATTTTTTTTCTATTTGTGGATCTAAACCTGAGTTTTTCATAAGTATTCTATTCTCCAATATATAGTGTTAATAAGTAGGTTAGTTTATAGTGACTTCATAAATTACATTAATAGTTACTTGGTTTTGCTAAATTTTTGAACTTTGTAAATTGTGGTTCAAATAAAAGTTTTACTGTTCCTGTTGGTCCGTTCCGGTGTTTGGCTATAATGACTTCTGCTATTCCTCGATCTGGTGTATCTGGTGAATAATATTCATCACGGTAAAGCATGATTACTAAATCTGCGTCTTGTTCGATAGAGTTATGAACAACAATATTATTAGCTACAAAATTATGTAAATGAGGAACTGTTAAATCAAATACTTCTTCTTTTCCATCTGGAATAATTGCTACAATTTTATCCCAATCAGTCATAGTTTGTTTACCCGAAATAGGTAAATGTCTTGGTAAACATATATGTTCTTTAGGATTTAACTCATCTAGTCTTTTCCAACCATGAATTGTGAGGAATTTGTGATTAGCAGTTGCTCTAATTTTTCTTCCTAGTCTAGTTTTTAAGGTAAATACAGGTTTGATACCTGTAGAAAAGGCATTACTAACAATAGCTTTTTCTAGGTTCATTGTTTTTTGATTTAATGCCCAAACTGAAAAACCAGATTTACTTACCAATTCTTTAATTGGTACTTGTAATCCGCTATCTGCTAATGTAATTAAGCTATCACCTGTTAAACAACCAGATTCTCTTAAATCTGACAACATCGGACGTTTATTAGTTCTTGCTTCTACACCCCGACTTAACTGTGAAAGGGCAATTACTGGTACTGATAATTCCCTAGCTAAACCTTTTAAAGAACGGGTAATTCTAGATAATTCTTGGACACGATTATCTCCAGCACCTTCCATTAATTGTAGGTAATCTATTACTATTAATCCTAATTGTGTATTCTGTTGTGCTTGGAGTTTTCGCGCTTGACTCCGCATTTGAGTAACTGTAATATTTGGGGTGTCGTCAATAAAAACGGGCATTTCTGAAAGTAAACTAATGGCACGGCTTAAAGGTTCCCATTGTGTTTGACTAATTCGCCCCGTTCTTAAATAACCGCTTTCTATTTGTGCTTCACTGGCTAATAATCTTTGTACTAGCTGCTCTTTGGACATTTCTAAACTAAAAACGGCAACTGGTAGTTTATAACCTGCTGCAATGTTATGAGCTAGGTTCAAGCAAAATGCGGTATTGTGAACACAAATATCATTAGCAATAAAGTTGTGTGTTTCGGGAATTGTCAAATCATAAACTTGTTTGTTACCAACTGATTCAATAGAAAGTATTTCATCCCAATAAACATCACTATTTGCTAACTGTTGAAGTGGTAAATTATCTAAAGCAGTAGCTAAAATCCACAATCTTTCTCTTTTTAAAGCTCTTTTACCAACGTGGATATTTGTATAACTTTTAATACCTGCACGTTGAGCTAAACTACTCCAAGATTCATTGCCTTTAGCTGCTGCTATTTGTTCCCAAATTTCTACAGGTATTAAGTCACGATTGGTTTGATATCTTTTTTCAGATATTGCTGCTGTAACCTTTGCTAATGCTGCTTCTTTGCCAAATATACCAATTTCTGAAATGAAATTCTTGATAGATGAGGCATCGGTAATATCTAATTGCCAAGCTGGTCTATGAGTGTTTTGATATTTAACAGATCGTTTTTTTAAAGTAGCAATGATGCCAAACCTTAGTAATAAATGTTGAATTTGCTTTGCTAGTTTCTCGCTAACTGTTCCATAACCTAATTGTGATTGTCCATTAGCAAGCAATGTTGCCCAACCATCTGTAGAAAATAGGCGATTAAGAAATAAGGATATTTGCGATCGCTCTAATTGAAAAATAATAGATGGTAGAGTTTTAGCGTGAGCATCTTTGCCCCATATTCCTAATTCTTGTAACCAATTTGTTAGGGAATTTTTACTAGATTTACTTATACTACTAAATCCATGAGGAGCTAGTTCTTTTGGATCTATTTGCAAATGTTTACATAATAATTTAAAAGTCTCAAAATTAGGGACACAACTTCCTTGTAACCAAAGACAAAATAAAGATGGGCTAACTCCCAGTTTACTACTCAATTGTTTAGCAGATAAAGTCTGAGATCGAATTAAAAATGTTAAACGTTGAGCAAAAATCTGTCTTTGAGTATGAATAAACTCTAAATTTCCCCTGACACAAAGTGTTGGTGCGCGTTTTCCTTGGGAGGTTTCCCATCTGACTGTTAAACCGCCAAATTCAGTAACAGCTTGAGAAAAATCAGCTTGTAATGATGAATTAGTGTTTGTGAATCTGGGGGTGCTGTTGGTTAAATTTCCATCACCGATTAAATAAGCTAATAGCTTAACTTCGCATTCGCGGATCTTTTCTTTACCAAATACATCTATTTTTCGAGGAACAGCTATTTTATCACCGATTTTAAGATTTTCTAACCTCTGCCAGCCTTTAATAGTTAAAAATGGGTGAGTAATTGTAGTTTCAATTGCACGACCTAAGCGAGTTGTGACTCGAAAAACTGGTTTAATTCCATCATCTACAAATACAGATGGTTGGGTAAAGGTAAATTTCCAATCGTTATTTAAGGTTAATAATGAACCTTGACGTTGATTATATAATTCTTCAATTGTGGTAATTTGTCCATCTGCTAGGACAATTTCTGAGTCATAACTTAAACATTTTCCCATTGATGGCCGACCAGCGACGATAATTAAATCAGAACGTTGAAAACCGCTGGTCATGGCATCTAAGTCATAAAAACCGCAGGGAATACCAGGTAAAGCTACACCTTGGTTACGGGTTTCAATTTCTTGGAAGGCATTAATTAAGGTATCTGCAATGTGAATTAACCCAGATTGGGGTTTTTCTTGGGTGACGCTAAATACTTTTTGTTCGGCTTCGTCTAAGACTATTGGTAATTCGGTTTGTGTTTCGTAACCAAGTTGAACAATTTCGTTACCTGCTTTAATTAATTGCCGGCGCAGGTATTTTTCCATGACTAACCCTGCTAGGGCATCTATGTTAACGGCGGAAACTGTACGATCAACTAATGTGGCTAGTTTGTTTCTGCCACCGATGCGAGTAAGTTTATCGTTGTCTGTTAACCAACTGGTAATTGTCAGTAAGTCTGTGGGTTTATTTTGAGCGTGAAGGGTTAATGCTGCTTGATAAATGTCTCTGTGGGCGTTGATGTAAAAGGCTTCTGGTGTGAGGCGATCGCGTACTCTACCTATGGCTTCTGGATCTAGGAGTATACCCCCCAATATCGCCTCTTCTGCTTCGATGTTTTGGGGTGGTAAATGATCACTTCCATCACCTTGAAAACTCAGTTCTTCAGCCATAAGCCATTTTATGTTTATGTTCAGGTTGAAATATTGAGTTGAACTGGGTAGTTAGGAGGCAAAAGGCAAAAGGCAAAAGGCAATAGATTTACTCTGGATCACCCTATCCTCCTCTTACCTGTCACCTGTCACCTAAATTAACTGGCAACAACTTCAATATCAATTTGGGCTGTTACTTCGGAATGGAGCTTAATTTCAGCTTTATATGTACCCAAGTGGTTAATATCGGGAATGGTGATACCACGTTTGTCAATTTCTTGGCTGGTAGCTGCTTGAATTGCATCTGCTACGTCTTGGGTGGTGACTGTACCGAAAATAGCCTCGTTTTCACCGACTTGTTTAGCAATTGTCAATTTAGCAACTTTTTCTAAAGCTGCTTTTTGTTCTTGTGCTTGTTGTTTGAGTTCTAATTGACGTTGACGTTCTAATTCACGACGGCGTTCTACTTGTCTCAAAATACCGGGGGTAACGTGAGTTGCTAAACTCTGGGGGATGAGATAGTTACGAGCATAGCCGGGAGCTACATCCACTAAGTCGCCGGATTTTCCCAGCTTGCTCACATCTTTTGTTAATACTAACTGCACTCGTTTGGCCATTGTTTTTTCTTATTTCCTGTAAAATCTTGTTGAATTGGGTGGGTGTCAGCAGGATAGCTTACAAAAGTGTAGCTTGACCTTGAGCGACTTTTTTTAATTATTATCCCAAAGACTACATATCATAACTAATTTTCCGGGGCGATCGCAATACTGATGGACTAAAAACTCACATTGTTTGATCATAGACACAATAGCGATCACGTCCCTGTTGTTTTGCTTGATATAAGGCTTTATCAGCATCACCCACAAGTGTATCTGGTGTAGTAGTCAAGGTGGGAATAACGGAAGCAATTCCCAAGCTGACGGTGACAATATCTTGAATGTCTGACGCTACATGAGGAATTTGGAGTTCACTAATCGCTGTTTTTATTCTTTGTGCGACTGTTACAGCTGTAGATAAATCTGTATTTGTAAGTAATATCACAAATTCTTCACCACCGTAACGTGCTACTAAGTCTGTGGGACGGTTAATATCTTGGTGGCGAATCAATTTGTAAACTAACTGAGCAATTTTGAGTAAGCATTCATCACCTGCTAAATGACCATAATAATCGTTATATAGTTTAAAATAATCAAGATCAAATAAAATTAGGGAAAGTGGTTGCTGTTTATGGGCTGAATTATCCCATTCTTTTTGTATTCTTTCGTTAAAACAACGCCGATTAGCAACTTGAGTTAAACCGTCTAAATTAGCAATTAATTCTAATTTTTGGTTAGCATCTTGTAAGGCAAGTTCTATTTTTTTACGTGCGGTAATATCACGAATAGTAATAGCAAATCCATCTCCTAATTTTACAGCTACAAAGTGATACCAAGAAGAATCACCGGAAAGATAGTAAAAATCTCTTTCTAAAGGTTCACCTGTTTCTACTACATCAACGAATTGATCAAATAATTCCGGTTCAATGCTAGTTAGAAATTTTTTCAAAACTAATTTACCAATCATGTCTTCGCGGTTGCGCTGAAATACTCTAGCTATAACTGGGTTAACAACTAAACAGCGAAAGTCTTCTATGATGCCAGTTTCAGGATCTCGGACAGCTTGCATAGCAGCGATACCATCGAGGGAACTATTTAACACACTAGCTAACAAAGCTCTAGATTGATATAGTACCTCTTCTGTTTGTCTCCTATTTGTGACTTCGGTTTCTAATAGTTGTTGCTGACGTTGAATAGTTAGTTGATTTTCTAAACGGGCAATAACTTCTTCAATTTGAAAGGGTTTAACTATGTAATCTACCCCTCCTATACTAAAAGCAGTAACTTTATCAAATACATCATCTAAAGCACTAATAAAAATCACAGGAATATTACGTAAATCTTCATCTTTTTTCAAAGATTGACAAACTTGGTACCCATCCATTTCCGGCATTTTAATATCTAAAAAAATCACATCTGGACGTTTTACTTTTACTGTTTTTAAAGCCATTCTGCCACTTGTCACACTACGAACTGTGTAACCATTTTTGATTAATAAATCACCGAGTAATTGTAGGTTTTCTGGAATATCGTCTACTATGAGAATGTTTCCTTTTGTTGCTTTTTCTGTTTCAAAATTCATTGTTGATCAACTCGATTTTATGAATTCAATATGTGTAAATGATTTTCATGGACATTTTATAAGTTTTTTATAGGCATTAGTTACTAAATCTTTTAATTTTACTATTGTTAAACATTTATACATGAATAATTAAATGAATCTTTTTTAGATTAACAGGACTTATGCAACTGGCACGTTAGTAGGGTGTATCAGACTGCTTAAATCATGTAAATAAACAGATTCTTGATACTTGACACACCCTAAATTTACATTAGATTTTTGGTGTAACACTTGGGTAAATCATAATTAATACAGGTTAATGGTTACAATGTCAAGTTAAATCTTTTTTGATGCAAAAATATGTTAATTAGTATCATAGGTTATATAATTGAAATATCAAATTCAGGAAAATTTATCTAATATCATCTTCACTGTTGAGATACCAAGAATAATTAATAGTAATCCTCAAAAAATTTTATTGTTAACCATTATTTAATCAGGGGTTCTATCAAATCAACTAACTTTTCAAATTCAAATTGTCGAGTCAATTTTGTAATAGACTGAATTAAAAATATTTCTGTTTGGGGAATTGCTTGAATTAAGTCAAGAACAATATTATTATCTGCTTCTAATACTGCTTCATAAAATTTATTAATCCATACTTGATCCATACATCTGAAATGTTGAGAATTTAAGGTTTTTTCTTCAACTTGCCCTAAACTTTCCATCTGATTTTCTTCATATATAAATTTTACACCTAAATGTTTAGACAAGGCATCAAATATGGTGTGTTCTGCAAAAGGTTTACGCAAAAAATCATCACAACCAGCGGAAAGGACAATAGCTTTTTCTTCTTCTAAAACACTAGCTGTTAAAGCTATTACCGCTGTAGCATTGCCTTTAGTAGTAGATTTAATATGTTTTGTAGCATCATAACCATCCATGACTGGCATTCTCATGTCCATCCAAATTAAATGGGGTTCCCATTCATCCCAAATGCGAATAGCTTCCTGTCCATTACTTGCTTCTTGAATTTCAAAACCTAATGGTTCTAATAGTTTAATTAACAATTGACGATTAATAGGTTTATCATCTACTGCCAATATTTTATAAGTAGGTTGACCAGGAGCTAAACTTAATACACGTTTGCGTTCTTGATTCAAATTATAAACCTGAGCTTGACCTATTTTGGCTTGAATTTGAAAATAAAAGGTGCTACCTTTACCTAATTGACTTTCTACGGCAATATTTCCTCCCATCATCTGCACAAATTTCTGACTAATTGCTAAACCTAAACCTGTACCTTCTTGCATTTCCCGACCTGCTTCTGCTTGACTAAAGGCATCAAATAATCTTGGTATTTCTGATGCTGCAATACCTACACCTGTATCTCGAACACTGAAATGGATAGAAAAAATATTTTCTTTGGGTTGATCATTAACAGAAACTGTTAACATGATGACCCCAGAAGGTGTAAATTTAATAGCATTGCTGAGTAAATTAATTAAAACCTGACGGAGTTTTACCTCATCGGTGTAAACATAACGTGGCACATTTTCGCTACGTTCAAATATTAATTCTAATCCTGCTTGGGTAGCTCTGAGATTGAGCATATCTTCCAAGTCATCTAATAAACGGTAAAGATCAAAATCATGCTCATTTAATGTTGCTTTACCTGCTTCAATTTTTGATAAATCAAGAATATGATTAATGAGGGTTAATAAATATTCACCACTCCGATGAATAATACCAGCATTTTCATATTGATCAATAGGTAGATTTTTAGCTCTTAACATGAGTTGGGAAAAACCAATTACCGCATTTAATGGCGATCTCAATTCATGACTCATGTTGGCAATAAAAGCACTTTTAGCTTGGTTTGCGGCTTCTGCTTTAGTCGCTAGTTCTTTGGCTTTAGCTTCACTGGTTTGTAAATCTTTAGTTCTTTCCCAAACCCTAGCTTCTAATTCTGTATTTGCAATTTCTAAACTTAATTTGTATTGATGATTTTCTGCAACAATAGCTAACATCACCATAGTGGTTACAGAAATAACACCCATAAAAAGTTGTAAGAGTAAAATAGAATTTGTTCTCAGGGCAACATCATAAAATACACCTAATTCATAACTTGTAGCAATTACAGCTATCGTAGAGACAATTGCTACTAATAATGTAGTAATTTGACTGCCAAAACGAAAAGCAGACCAAAATAAAGGCAGTAGTAGTAAATACTCTAAAGGCTGTGGTTCGATAAAAGTTAAATAACCGATGATAGCTAAGGTAATTATTGTTAATAATAGTTCTCTTTTAAACCAAGATTTATTTCTAGTATCGGAATTTTTTTGAGAAAAATTTAACACCAGTGGCGCAAATACTAAAATTCCAATAGAATCGCCAACCCACCAACGTGAAACAACTTCTAAATATTTATCCCAGGGTTCATAGCCAGTCCAACAAACAGTAATTGCTCCTATCAAAGATTGAAAAATAGTTCCTGTTAATAAACTAGAAATAGCAAATATAACTACATTGTTAACTTTATTTAGCGAGAAGTTAGCCCGACTTAATACAAATATTATAGTGACAGAAATTAGTGAACCAGTAGTAGTGCCAATACCACCAATTAAAGCTAGAATTAAGTGTTTTATAACAACGATATTGCTTAAAGTTGCGCCTAAAAATATACCGAACCAGCGCGATCGCCCCCACAACAGCAAAAAACCCGCAGCAAAACCGGAAGATGGCCAAATAGGAGTACCAAAAGTAGGAACAGAAATTTTTTGCAATACCAACCAAGAAAAAACGTCGTAAACAATAGCAATAATTAATACATCAGACCACCAACGAGAATTTTGGTAGTCCATGCCAAGACGCTGAAAAATATTCATAATGTAATGTGATGTGAAACACAACGTAAGGTATAATTGTATCAACTGTTCATATCCAATAGTTGATTTCTTGACAAAGTGTAAGAAATCTGTTAATAATTGATATTTGTGGAAACTTTACCCTTTAATATAATCTCTTGGCTAACGTCATTGTCATAGGCGCTCAATGGGGCGACGAAGGAAAAGGTAAAATAACTGACTTACTCAGCCGCTCCGCAGATGTGGTGGTACGTTACCAGGGGGGTGTGAACGCTGGACATACAATTGTAGTCCAAGGTCAGACATTTAAACTGCACTTAATCCCCTCTGGTATTTTGTATCCAGATACCGAATGTATCATCGGCTGTGGGACAGTCATTGATCCACAGGTTTTGATACAAGAACTCGAACAACTTGAACAACTAAATATTTCTACTGCTAATCTGCTGATATCTGAGACGGCTCACGTTACTATGCCTTATCATCGTTTAATTGATAAGGCCTCGGAAGAACGTCGGGGTAGCCATAAAATAGGTACAACTGGAAGAGGTATCGGTCCTACCTACGCTGATAAATCCGAGCGGACGGGAATCAGGATGTTAGACTTGATGGACGCGGATGGATTACGGGAGCAGTTGGAATGGACGATAAATTATAAGAACACAATTTTAGAAAAGTTGTATAGTATACCTCCCCTTGACCCGGAAAAGGTAATTGAGGAGTATTTAGGTTATGCTGAAAGGTTACGTCCTTTTGTGGTGGACACATCTGTAAAAATATATGATGCGGTGCAAAAAAGACGTAACATTTTGTTTGAAGGCGCTCAAGGAACTCTGCTGGATCTCGATCATGGGACTTATCCCTATGTAACTTCTTCCAATCCTGTAGCAGGTGGTGCTTGTGTGGGTACAGGTCTAGGACCGACAATGATTGATCGGGTAATTGGCGTATCCAAAGCATATACTACAAGGGTAGGCGAGGGACCATTTCCTACGGAATTAGATGGGGAAATAGGTGATTTATTAGGCGATCGCGGTGCAGAATTTGGAACAACTACAGGTAGAAAACGCCGTTGTGGTTGGTTTGATGCTGTAATTGGCCGTTATGCAGTCCGCATTAATG
Source organism: Nostocales cyanobacterium (assembly GCA_004292695.1). Lineage (GTDB taxonomy): Bacteria > Cyanobacteriota > Cyanobacteriia > Cyanobacteriales > Nostocaceae > Okeanomitos. Next base: position 16,112 of record RDXV01000088.1, read on the forward strand.
GTATGGACTGTATGGCACTGACAAAACTAGATGTCCTCGATGAATTAGAGGAAATTAAAGTTTGTGTGGCTTATGAAATAGACGGTGAAAGGTGCGAGCATTTCCCCACTAGCGCCCGTCAATTTGCCCGCTGTCGTCCCATCTATAAAACTTTACCAGGTTGGCAAGTATCCACTACTGAATGTCGTAACTTGGAAGACTTGCCTAAGCAAGCACTAGACTATCTAAAATTCTTAGCAGAATTAATGGAAGTCCCGATTGCGATTGTTTCCTTGGGAGCAAGTCGTGATCAAACAATCATCGTGGAAGATCCAATACACGGACCCAAACGCGCTCTGTTACAAGCAGACGGTACACCAGTTTCTGTTTAGTTATTGGGCATTGGGCATCGGGCATTGGGCATCGGGCATTGGGTATTGTTAAAAAAGTTTTTTCTCCCCCATCTCTCCCTGTTCCCTGTTCCCTGTTCCCTGTTCCCTTCTTTAACTGACAACTGAAAAATATAACCACTAACCAACAAAAAACTAATAGTAGTATGGCGATCGCAATTGAATCTCAAAAACGCCCAGAAGGTAGCAAACCCAAAGCCCTGCGCCGTTCTGGTTTAATTCCCGCTAATTTATACGGTCATAATGGTACTGAATCAATTTCCTTAGTAATTGAAGCTAAAACCGTTGAACGTTTACTTAAACAAGCTGCTCCTAACAAAACCGAAGTTGTACTCAACATCCCTGAGCTTCAGTGGAGTGGTGCAACAGTGATCAGAGAAGTGCAAGTACACCCAGCTAAAGGTACACCTTATCACCTGAGCTTTTTTGCAGCTAAAGCCTAAACAAAGGTTGAATTTTCTTCTTTCATCAGATTTACATTTTTTGATAAATTCCAATTTCACCAGGGTAAAACCCTGGTTTTTTGTTAAGCTATCAACATCAGTAGTGAGTAATAGTAAATAAAATGAATATAAATCTTCCTTTATTAATTCAGCAAATGTTACAACCGGAATTTTATCCCCATCCGGTAAAAGAACCAATTGAATTAATTCAAACTCACGCTTCTTATGTTTTACTCACTGGAGAGTATGTTTATAAAATCAAAAAACCTGTTAACTTTGGGTTTTTAGATTACTCAACTTTAGAAAAACGCCAACATTTTACAAATGAAGAATTACGGTTAAATCAAAAAGGTGCAGGAGAAATATATTTAGAAGTTTTACCCATAACTTTAAAATCAGAAAAATATCATTTAGGAGAAACGGGTGAAATAATAGAATATGCCATCAAAATGCGCCAATTTACCCAAGAATTTTTATTTAGTGAACTATTTAATCAAGGCAAACTTGAAGAAACACACCTAGAAGAACTAGGAAAGATAGTAGCTGAATTTCATAACCAAACAGAAACAAATGATTATATTCGTAGTTTTGGTAAAATTTCCACAATAAAATTAAGTTTTGACGAAAATTATCAACAAACTATTAAATATATTGGTAGTCCACAAACAGAAACACAATTTAGAGAAACTCAAGAATATACAGATAAATTCTTTGCAGAAAATAGCCAATTATTTACTAACAGAATAAATAATAATCATATTCGAGAATGTCATGGAGATTTACACCTGAGAAACATAGCTTACTGGCATGATCAAATCATACTATTTGACTGTATAGAATTTAATGAATTATTCCGATTTGTAGATGTCATGTATGATGTAGCATTTACAGTCATGGATATTGAAGCTAAGGGTAGAAAAGACCTAGCAAACGCTTTTTTAAATACCTATATTGAGCAAACTGGAGACTGGGAAGGGTTACAAATATTACCGTTATATTTAAGCCGACAAGCTTATGTCAGGGCAAAAGTGACATCTTTTTTATTAGATGATGTGAATATTTCAACTACTGCTAAAGAAGAAGCATTAAATACAGCATCCGCGTATTATCACCAAGCCTGGGAATATACTAAAACAAAACCAGGACAGATAATTTTAATGTCTGGGTTATCAGGTTCTGGGAAAAGTACAACAGCTAAATATTTAGCACGTCAGATGGGAGCAATTCACATCCGTTCCGATGCAGTGCGAAAACACCTAGCAGGAATTCCCTTATTACAACGAGGTGGAAACGAAATATACACACCAGAAATGACACAAAAAACGTATAGTAAACTATTGTCATTAGGAATTACACTAGCTAATCAAGGCTGGAAAGTAATTTTAGATGCTAAATATGATCGTCAACACTTACGTCAGGAGGCAATTAATCAAGCTAATAAACATCACTTACCTTTAAAAATCATTTCCTGTACAGCACCCATAGAAGTATTAACAGAAAGACTTGTGAACCGTAGAGGAGATATTGCAGATGCGACATCTGATTTATTAGCATCACAGTTAAAACAAGCAGAACCTTTTACAGAAACAGAAAAACCCTATTTAAAAATATTAGATACCACTAAATCAAAGGAGGAACAACTAAAAGAATTAATAACTGATAACTGATAACTGATAACTGATAACTGATAACTGATAACTGATAACTGATTTTGAGGTAATAAAATTATGGCATCTAACAAAAATATTCTGAGCGAAATATTATCAGCGTCACCAAACTTTTTTTCGCAATTAGTTTTTGGATTTCTATTATTTTTGATTGCGAATTTTGTTGGAGCTTCATTAATACTAAGTTTATTTATAGGAATTCTAAGTGGTATAGCTTTAGGTGTCTTTACCTCAGCTAATGAAACGAACCCCCAAATACCAAATGTTGCATCTAACGATGGAATTGATGCGGCATTAAAATATTGGTTAGCGTTTATGGTTGGGTTTGTACTCCTTGGTTATTCTGCACCAATAAGTATTTTATTCGGAGGAATGGCAGCTATTGGTGGAGGTTGGATAATAGCGTGGTGGAGAAGCAAAGAAGAAACCAAAACCCAGTTACCAAAAGATATTTTAATTGAAGAAGACGAAGATAGCGAATTAGTTAGCCCCAGAACTCCCAGAAGAAAACGCAGATTAAACGCTAATCGTTTACGTCGTAGTCCTGGAAGTTTTAACTTTCGTTTTTGGCAGAAGTAATTGATATCAGGAGGCAGGAGGTAAAGCCTTGTTATATATAAATTTCAATGATTAATCATGTCCTAACTTTCCTGGCTACAGCCATAATTCAAATTAATTAATTTAATTAATAAATTCAGAACATTAAGAATCAGCAGTTGGTTGTGCTTCTACCTTCTGCCCAATTTTTGGTTCTGTACCCGCTAATAATCTTTCAATATTAGTACGATGACGAACAATCACATACAACCCACCAGCAACACTAAATAAAATATAAGCTAAAGGTTGTTGAAATAAAATCATCAAAATAGAAACAGCAACAGCACCAGAAATCGAACTTAAAGAAACAATTTTAGAAAAGGCAATAACTATTAAGAACACACCAAAAGTAGCTAAACCCACTTGCCAATTCATAGCTAATAAAATACCTAAACTGGTAGCCACAGATTTACCACCAGTAAAACCTAAAAAGATAGATTTGCTATGTCCTAAAATAGCAGCTAAACCCAGTAAAGTAACTAACCAAGGTTGCCAAAGTTGAATATCTAAATTTTCAGGAATAAAAGTATAGTTAATGTATTGAGGAGCTAGATTAAATAAAACATAAACCAGGTTGATAGCGAAAACACCTTTTAAACAATCAACCAATAAAACAAAAGCCCCTGGACCTTTACCTAAAGTTCTCAAAACATTAGTTGCACCGGTTGAACCAGAACCAACTTCTCTAATGTCAATTCCTTTTAATAACTTACCTGCTAAATATCCCGTAGGGAAAGAACCCAAAAGATAAGCTATAACGACAGACAACCCACAAACAGTCAACCAAGTAACCATAATTTCAATAATTCAAAATTTCAGAAATTGATAAATAGGGGAATAGGGAACAGGGAACAGATATTTTTCTTCTTCCTGACTCCTGTACGGGCGAACGGCCGTTCGCCCCTCCTGACTCCTGATTAAAAATCATCATCAAAATCGCGTTCACGCATCATTTTCGGATCTGGTGCAAAAGCTAACCAGAGAGGAAATTGTAATAAACCTAAACTGATTTGATCCTCTGATTCATCAATAATGATTAAAGGCATTTGATTAGACCTAACTAATCTTTCGGCTTTTTGAGCTAAAGCGGTAGAAGCCTCAAACAATACAACTCCCCTATCTGGACCAAAATCAGGACGGCCAATACCTAAACAATCTTGTAAACCCCGTCGCCACTCACCTAAACGTTCTGGACTATTAGCCAAAATCAGAGTCCGTAAATTATCACCATAGAGTTTATGTAAAATCGAAATCGCCGAGGAAGCAACCAAAATATTCTGTAACCTGCTACCCATTGTCCTTAAAGCGCCCCTACCACCCAAAGTAAAAAACCAATTGGATATTTTTTCTGCGTGAATAGGTTCAAAGGTACGCCGCAATTGCCAAGGGGGACCATAATAATCGGGTTGACTGCGGTATTGCTCAATTAAACGGCGGATTTGTTTTGTGGTTTCCTGAAATTGCTGTTGGGAAAATTGCAGTGTGTTGGTTTGTTGTTGTTCAACAGGTTTTGCTTCTCTAACTACAGGTTTTTCTCTTGTCACTGTAGGAACAAGTTGTAATTGCTCTGCTGCTGCGGCTAAATCCTGTAAACTGCCTGTGAGGTAATCTTTAAAACCTTGTACCCGAATTGCTAAATCTTGTGACGTGCCGGCAAAAGTCGTCCGCATTTCATTACGGATGCGCTCTTGCCTTCTTTCCAGTTGTTCTACT
>RDXV01000261.1 GCA_004292695.1 Nostocales cyanobacterium
GACATTTTGCCTTTATCGCTGCTCAGAGGCAAAATGTCAAGGTCTATACCACTACTATAGATTAATTTTATATTAAGTTGAGAATTTTTTAAATCTTGTTCAAGTTGTGGTATAATATCTGATGATGATTTTTCCTCTAAAAAGAAACTGACTTTAAAAGGACGTTGTTCTGTTTCTGGTTGTAAAACCAACTCCGGGTAATTTTTGGTAATACTGAGAATAGCTTGTTTATCCCAACCAGGAGAAAGAATTTCTGACCATTCTGGATCTGAGACATCACTACCATCTATGTAAATTTCTGTACCTACGGAAACTACTAAAGCATCCGGTGTAATCAGGTTTTTTTCCTGTTGCAGTTCTCGGTACAAAAAAGGCGATCGCCCGGTGGAGTAAACTATTTTTGTACCGTATTGTTGACGATGTTCTTGGAGACGACCGCTTAACTCTACTAAAGCCCGGTCATCTCCCACAAGGGTATTATCTAAGTCAGTTACGAATAAGAACTTAGTCACAGCAATCTCCATTCATAGCATAAGCAACAAAAAGAGTTTACGCTGTTTTCGCTACTTAATGCTATCTCTGCAATACTTTCAGGAATACCCACTCACCAAAATCAGGATTTTTAAGATTTAAGGATTTACAGAATGTGATTGTCAAATTTTTCCTGATTAAATTCAACCATATTCTAGTCGGTTTTAACCGACTTTAGCTTTTAGACAGGGAATTTATTCCCTGGTTTATAATATTTCACGATGTTGTTCATCTACGTTTTATTTTTGATATTTTTTATTCGTTATTATTGTTAGATTATTTTTTTAACGAACCGCTCCAGACGCAGAGGAAGAATTAAAGTTAGTAAGGTTTAGATGTCTTATATTTTAGTTAATCCTTATTGTATCAGATGTGGGTGATTTTTAAGAATATCAAATAACATCCTGTACATCCTAAAATCCTGGACATCCTGATTCAGACAAAATCAACACCCTATAACAACCAAGAAGAAGTGCAAAAATAGTTAAGCTCTAATTATACCAGACTATCTCACAAAATACCCCACGCTTTCATAATTTTTCAAAAGTTTGGGGAGTATTTTAATTACCAATTACCAATTACCAACTTCCATAAAGGATGAGAAGGACCTTGTTGACGAATCTTAAAAACCTGTTTTTCTAAACGCTGCTTTTCCGGTTCTGGTAAACCAATTAAAATATTACGACTTTGCCATACTAACACCGAAACCGTCATACCTATACAAAAAGCTAAACCCACCGCAGCAAAAGGATTAAAAGCCAGAGCATATTGTACAGCTACCCAGGTAAAATACTCTTGCCACAACAGAAACTCAAACCGTAAATTCCACAGACACACAGGAGCAATTATTACCCACAAACAACCAACAAACAACCATCTACCGTAAACTGTGAGTTGGTGTAAACGCTGTACCTGTTCTCTAAACAAAGTATCAGATTTATCAAAGTTTGGGTCATTAATTGCGGGTTCTTCCTGTGAGTCCATAAGTGATATCGTTTCCGGGTGTATTGGTATTATTCGTGAGGACAGGCAAGAGGCAAAAGGCAAGAGGTAAAAGATTTAATCATTCAGATGCAGTCGGAATTGATATGATTTCAGATAGATTGAGGGTAAAAATAATGTCAGAAGGCAACCACAGGGGGTTGCCCCTACGATTAACTGTCCTCAGAACCGATAGGTGTATCAATTGTTTCCATTTTACCCTGTTCCCCCCGTTCTCGCCACCAGGACAGTAGGGTACTAGCAATAAAGATACTGGAATAAGCACCGGCGACAAAACCAATAATTAAAGCCAGGGAAAAATATTTTAAAGTTTCCCCACCAAACAGGAAAATAGCCAACAGTGACAACATTGTAGTTAAAGTAGTGTTAATGGATCTGCCCAATGTTTGATTAACAGCATCATCTACAATATCTGCTATGGGTGTTTGGGGGTGGGTTTTAATATTTTCCCGAATCCGGTCATAAATTACCACCGTATCATTAACAGAGAAACCTGTAATCGTTAACAAAGCAACGATAAACAAACTATCTACTTCAATACCTGCAACCAAGCCCAAAATAGAGAATATCCCTGCTGTGATAAATACATCGTGAAATGTAGCAATGAGCGCGAAAACTGCATAATCCCACTGGAAGCGGAAACTCAAGTAGACGACAATACCGATAAAAGAGACTATTAAAGCGATAATACCAGTTCTAAATAGTTCTCTACCTAATGTTGGTCCTACGGAGTCAATTTGATTTTTCTGAGGATCGAAACTACCAACTTTTGCAGATAGAGCAGTTTGTAACTGAGTACGTTGTTCCGTTGTTAAGTCTTTGGTGCGGATAGTAATACCGTTATTTTCCTGACCACCTTCTGATATTAACTGAATACTACTGTCACCGAAACCTTGCTCTCTAGCAACTTCCCGGACAATGTTAATATCTATCGGTTGATCACAGTTACTCGTTTGACTGCAATCTCTCACTAATTGTAACCGCGTACCACCGATAAAATCTAAACCAGGACGGATAGGGGCTTTAATGTTGGGATTTTGCCAGGATAGCACCATAGATATAATACCACTGACAATGACAGCAAGGGAAATACTCCACCAAAGGGATCGAGCTTTATTAATACGTAATGTTGTCATTTTGCCACCCCTGCGGTATTTGTGATTTGCAGATTTGGACAATAAAGGTCTGTTTTCCGCCAAGATGGGTTAGAAATAGCGATAAACATTAAGGTACGACTACAGGTAATAGCAGTAAACATACTCACACCAACCCCTAAAGCTAAGGTTAAGGCAAAACCTTTAACTAACCCTGAACCTAACCAAAATAGAGCAGCACAAGATATCCAGGTAGTAACATTACTATCTAAAATACTGGAAAATGCCCGGTAGAAACCAGATTCTACAGAACGATATAAAGATTTACCTGCTCGTAATTCTTCCCTGGTGCGTTCAAAAATTAAGACATTGGCATCTACCGCCATACCGATACTGAGGATAAAGCCGGCAATTCCTGGTAAGGTGAGGGTGACACCTAATAGTGAAAAGGTAGCCCAAGTTAACAGGGAGTAGACAATTAGGGAAATATCAGCAATAAAACCCGGTAGTCTGTAGTAGACAACCATAAAGATTAATACTAAAACCAGTCCACCAATACCCGCGTAAATACTGCTTTGGATACTGTCTTTACCTAATGTTGCACCTACGGTTCTGCGTTCGACAATTTCCACTGGTACGGGTAATGCACCACCCCGTAATTGTACCCCTAAGTCGTTGGCTTCTTCTACTGTAAAGTTGCCTTGAATAACCGCTCTACCGCCGGTGATACCTGTGGCAGCAAATTCTAGGGGAACAGCAGGTGAGCTAATTAAGTCATTATCTAAGAAAATACCAATGGCACGCCCTGTGCCGGCTAGGTTTTTTGTCAATTCTGCGAACAACTCACCACCTTTAGGATCGAAACTTAAAGCGACATCCCAGTTAGTACCTTGGGTTGACTCTCCTTGAGCATCTTTGAGGTATTTACCAGTTAATGGTGGATCGGTACTGGCGAAAAGTTCGTTTATCCCTTCTTGATTGTTTTTTAAGTCTGCCTGATTTTTGGCGATCGCCTCTAAATCCTTACTTTTCTTTAATTCTTCTTGTTTAGCTTTGAGTTCTAACTGTGAAGCTCTTAAAGCTAATAATTGGGTATCGGTATTTGGTTTTTGCGCCTTAAATTCTAACTGTGCAGTACCACCTAATACCCGTTCTGCCTGTTCTGGATCATTTACACCAGGTAACTGTACTAAGATTTTATCAGTACCTACACTTTGAATCACAGGTTCAGAAACACCCAAACCATTCACACGGCCTTCAATAACTTTTTGTACAGCTTCTAATTCTCGTTCGGTGATCTCTTTAATATCTTCTGTTGGTTTCACCTGAATTGTAAGCTGTGAACCTCCCCGTAAGTCTAGCCCCAAGGGTACAGGAATGGTATATATCACCGTAATTGCGGCGATGACTAAAACTATAATTAACGCTAATAGCGATTGCTGTTTTTGCATACTTTCACTCACAACTGACAAAAGTTATGATAACTCCTTTTGTCATTAGTCATTAGTCATGGGGCATGGGGCATGGGGCATGGGGCATGGGGCATTGGTAAAAATCTTTTCCTCCCCCGCTCCCCCTGCTCCCCCTGCTCCCCCTGCTCC
>RDXV01000262.1 GCA_004292695.1 Nostocales cyanobacterium
GAAATAAGCCAATAAAAAACCCCTAGCAGGTGTTAGCCAACCAGGGGAGATTAGTTATCAGGGTGCATCTACTTGTTTGTATCTACCTATCTTTCTATCCTAATTCCGGAAAATTAAATTGCTGTTTTTATTTTTTTAATCACGGATAATAAAGCAATAAAAAACCCCTAGCAGGTGTTAGCCAACCAGGGGAGATTAATTATCAGGGTGCATCTACCATTTAAGATTTCTCAGCACTCCCAATATATTCCGGATAAATTTACTAGGATAGTTAATCAGTCAGAAAATTGAAAAATTTATTTTTAATCAAACAATTGCAAGTTATTAACCAGTAGCATAACATTATTTGTATGGTAATTATGGTAAGTTTATAAACAGCATAAGAAATCCCCCAGCAGGTGTAACCTACCAGGGGAGTTGAAGATCAAGGTGCATCTACCACTAAAATGTTCTAGTCTAGAATCATCTAATCCGGATAAAGTTCTAATCCATAAACTTAGGAAACTAAGGCAGAAATAAACAACAATAAGCAAATTTATTACACCATTATTGTAGGCAGTAGAAACTTTTTATACTTTTATAATACTAAAAGTTAAAACTGTCACCTGTCACCTGTCACCTATCCCCACAAAAAGACTTTTTCATCAAACCCTAATTGGAACGTTTTAATGCTGGTGTTTGCGGTGCTGGTTTAGATGATTGTCCATTTAAGTTAGTATCATCTATCATATAGACAGACTCTACTTGACGATCTGATTTAGGTAAAGCAATAAAACGTCCTTCGTCAATTAAATAAGTAACCTTTTCAGCGCGGATACTATTACTACCCTGTTGCAAAATATAGACATTACCACTGAAATCTATACGCCGTTCTTGGCTAAAATATTGTGCTTGGGCTGCGGTAGCTTGTAGTTGACGTGCAGGATATATCATTTGCACGTTCCCCCTTGCAGTAATTACCTGAGTTTTAGAATCATATTCCTGCACATCAGAACGGATAGTTAGGGGGCGATTTCCCTTTGCTGTTTGTGCTGTAGCTTGGTTAATTGTGCTACTCAGGGAAAATGTACCCAAAAAGGCTAAAGGCAGCAGGAAAGCTAATCCTAAACGGATAATTTGTGATTTTGGCAATTGATAGGAATGTATCATAGTAATTGGGAATAGTAGATTTCAGGTTATATTCTAATTTGAATGTTCGACGATTAACTGAACCTGAAAGTTTCATGACGGCTATTCCTTGAGAATAGAAATTCTCGGTAAAGGCAAGGCTGAATTTGCTATAAAATCACCATGAGGTACTTTTTCAGGATCTGTTTGTTGCAGTGCTTTCAAAAACACCACACTATCTAACTTTAATTTTTCTACATCAATACCACAATCATTGTCCGGGTAACGACGGAGACGATTTGTACCTTCTCCTAATAAAATCATTGCCCCTCGCAAATTACCATTACCCAGATGATAAAGACCTACGGCAATTTGCAAAATACCTTGATATAGGCTTTTTTCTGGGTCTGTGGCTTCAATCCATAAAGCTTCTAAGGTGTCGTGACAGGCGTAGAACTGCCCTGTATTGAACTGTTCTACTCCTTGCCAAAATTCTGGGGGAAGGGTTTCACTCATACGTGTTAACCCATAGTTGCACGCACTTCTTTGATCGTTTCTAATGAAATTTCTTGTTTATCACAAGCAAAGTCGTTATCACTGGTGAGAAATAACATACAGTGACATTCTTTCCTTTCGCGCATGGGTACACAGGGACAGTTCCAATAAGCAGCGTTAACTTCTGCTTGTTTATCTTCGTAGTGACGACAGGGACACAAAGGCGCACCTAATTCATCTTTGTGTTTTGCTAAACCTTCAATTACAACTGCGGTTACAGAAGGTTCAGTACAGAAGAATGTACCAGTCCGCTTGGCGTATTGTTCCGAAAAATGGCGCATGGCCTCTAGGCTTTTATCACTGGCTTTGGTATTAGCTTCTGAATTGACCATTGGGATCGGCGTTGTTTGATTTTAAATATTTCTTTGCATTGTACAACAGGAGGTACTGGGTTTGAAACTTAAAAAATGTCAAGAAACAGCCGTTCCTGAAACCTGATTCCGATTAATCCAATCTAAAATTACTTCATTTACTTGCTCTGGTGATTCATCATGGGGACAGTGACCTACTTCTTCTAAGTACAAAACTTCCAATTTCTCGTTATATTTGGCAAATTCATCTGCTAATTTTGGGGGAACAAATTTATCTTTTCGCCCCCAAATCAATAACAGTGGAATTGTTAAGTTTGGTAAGATTTTCTTGACGCTAGGACTAAAATTAGTACCTGTAGCCGCTTTAAATAAGGCAATAAAAGCACGGGTAGAACCTCTATCTTGAGGAGGTCCTGCTAAGATGTCTATTAATTCATCTGTGATTGCTTCAGGGTTAGTATATGCAAGACCAGCCCAGTTTCTTAATACTCCTGGCTGACGTACTACTTTAAATAATGGTTTGAGTAATAAAGGTGAGGCAAATATATTTTTAATTCCTGCTACCACTGGATGCAAAAAACTAGGGATGGCTTCTTGTTCTATGGTTGGATCAGGTAAACTCATCATTACTGCACCTTCTACCATATCAGGATGGGTAGCAGCAGTAACTAAACTGACTAAAGAACCAAGGGAATTACCAATTAAAATTACAGGTTTGCGGATAAATGCTTGCCAAAATTGATAAACCTGTTCTACCCACAGTTCTACACTGTAGTTAGCACTGGCTTTTTCAGAAGCACCAAAACCTAACATATCTAAAGCATAAACTGTATTGTTTTCACCTAAAACTTCTAAGTTATGTCGCCAATGCCCAATGGAAGCACCAAAGCCATGTAGTAGTATCAAAGGGGTAGCGTTTTGATGATTAACACCAGGACGAATGTAAGTGTAACGAATTTGCCAACCTCTCCATACCCAATCTCGCTGATTACCCACTCGCTGTTGCCAAGATAACTCACTCTTCATATATTTCTGTTAAACCTTGAATTTTCATATTGACACTTCTATCCAACGCCCAACGCCCAATGCCCTGTATATGTAAATATGTTAAGATAACAATGTAATAATTATTAACTTTATCCAAGTTTGTGTAATTTAGATTAACGAATGTAGGGAAATCTGATCAAAGTTAGTAGAATAACAAATATAGCAGAGTAACCAAACATTTTATGGATTAGTTACCCTAGTGAAGATAGATAGACTCTTTGGAAATCCTTTTTCAAGTCTTGAGTCAGTCTCTATATTGCCAGTAGGCATAACAAAACAACCAGTAAACCAAGACAAAGCCAAATCCTTAACTAAAAAACTGCAAAAATCATAATGCCTGTGATTGAGAAAAAAAGAACTCGTGATCTGCCCCAAATTAACGAACGTATCCGCTTCCCCAAAATTAGGGTCATTGATACTGATGGCGCACAGTTGGGAATTATGTCACCTAATGAAGCCTTGCAACTAGCAGAAGAAAAAGAGCTAGATTTAGTCTTACTGAGTGATAAGGCTGATCCCCCAGTCTGTCGCATCATGGACTATGGCAAGTACAAGTTTGAGCAAGAGAAAAAAGCGCGGGAAGCTAGGAAAAAGCAGCATACAGCCGATGTAAAAGAAGTGAAGATGCGCTATAAAATTGAAGAACACGATTACAATGTGCGTGTTAAGCAAGCGGAACGCTTCCTCAAAGATGGTGATAAAGTCAAAGCTACTGTAATGTTCCGGGGTCGAGAAATCCAACACAGTGATTTAGCGGAAGATTTACTTAAACGGATGGCTAATGATTTACAGGAAATTGGTGAAGTACAACAAGCACCAAAGAAAGAAGGGCGAAATATGATGATGCTTATTTCACCCAAGAAGTAAGCTGTAGGCAATTGGGAACATTTGGTCAACAATTTAGTTAACAATTGCTAATTAGCAGCACCTCGAATGTAAATTTATTTCAACGCGATAGTCCTGACTCCTGAGTGGGAAAGATAATACTCAGTTGTTCAGGACTTTTGCCATTCAGTAACTGTTATCCTAAATACTTAGCTGTTGTGCTGTGATTATAAGAAAATAGGCTGAAAACCCTTGAGGCTTCGCCGTGAGCGTCAGCCGAACGGTTAAGTTTTGGAGCGTGGCGGAAAAACTTAACCGTCCTTCAGGCAAGGGATGAAAGCCAGGTAAGGCGTTTACGCCTCAGTCACCTGTGGTATAATC
>RDXV01000263.1 GCA_004292695.1 Nostocales cyanobacterium
GAAATACATCTCAAGTTCCGTTTAATTGAGGAAAAAAGTCTGTTGGGCGATCGTGAACAACTCCTGCAAGTCCTCTTAGACGCACTCACCGAGGGATCTGATGATTTTTTAGAAACTTTACAAGCCTCTGTCAAGGCACAGGAGGTTTCTGAGTTTAAGGCTTCGCCCCAAATGAGAAGGCAACTTATGCGGTTAAGAAACTTTGCCGAAAATAATCAATAAATAATAAGATTACCCTACAAAAAATTTGAAAACCCATTCACGGGAAGTTCAAGTAGGCATCTACGTTAGTCTCTCCATGCTGCTCTACCACCAAAACTAAATATACAAGAGCTTTCAGCTAATTATTTTTCAGCTAAGAATTGTCGGTGGTTAGCTTTTATATGCTTACCAGTTTCGACTTTTGATTTTATTGTTGTGCCTCATGCAACTTTAAGTTAGCTGTATTTTGATAGTAGTTGTCTATTTTCTCTTGATCATTGGAGACTGAACTATCACATTTTTTTCTAGCAACAATTTCACTGGCTAGGTTTCTGCTTCTATGTCTATAACTTGAACCCATTGCTAAATTTGTGATAGTTTTTAAACTCTACTAGGTGCATTTTACCAGAATTAAATTTGCTTATTATCAGCACATACAGCGTCTTGCTACTGAGCTAAACCATGTTCTAATGCAAAACGTACTAATTCTGTGCGGCTGTTAGTTCCAGTTTTACTAAATAATCGGCTCACATACTTTTCGACGTTGCGGACGCTGGTTTCTAGCCGACGGGCAATTTCTTTATTCATCAATCCTTGTGCTACCAGGTTCAAAACACTTTGTTCCCTGGGTGTTAAATCTATTTTGAAAGGTGGTGGAGATTGAGAAATTGTTGTTCTAGGACTTAATAAGTCTTTGATTTTGGAAATTTCCTGGGCTAATTTGGCAATGTCCATATTTTCACTATCTTCTCCCACCGCTGGTACTTGGGCAGCACGTCTAGATAGTAAGTTTTCCACTATAGCAATCAATTCATCAGGATCAAATGGTTTGGGTAGGTAAGCATCTACTCCTGCTTGATATCCTTGGATGCGATCGCCTGTCATCCCCTTGGCAGTTAAAAATACTACTGGTAAGGCTTGAAATCTAGGGTCATCTCTTAGCTGTTTGAGGAACTGATAGCCGTCTACCTGGGGCATCATAATGTCAGAAATGACTAAATCAGGTGTATTTTGCTGCATTAATTCCCAGCCTTCACGGGCGTTACTGGCAACTTGAACGCTGAAGCCACTTTCCTGTAAATACTCTTTTACGGCTTCTCTTAAACCTGGTTCATCATCTACCAATAACAGTTGTGCTGACATTTACTATTTCCCTCAGTGTACCTATTTCTAATTTAGCTAAAGTTGGGATAATTGGGTACTGGGTTCATGGTTTTTAGTTTAATTTCTGTTTTTTTAATCTGTTTTTTCAATAAATGTATTGAATATTGTATGATAAGAAATGCTGTCTTTTATTACATCTCAAGTTTTATTTTATGGCTAAAAAGAGCATGATTGAGCGCGAAAAGAAACGCGCCAAGTTAGCACAAAAGTATGCTGCCAAAAGAGAGGCACTTTTAGAAGAGTTTAGGCAAGCAGAATCTCCCCTAGACAAACTAGAAGTTCATCGCAAGATTCAACAATTACCTCGTAACAGCGCACCTAGCCGCCGTCAAAATCGCTGTTGGTTAACTGGCCGTCCTAGAGGAGTTTACCGTGATTTTGGACTATCTCGGAACGTTTTGAGGGAATGGGCCCACCAAGGCTTGTTACCAGGAGTTGTTAAGTCTAGCTGGTAGTCAGTAATCAGTGATCAGTGAACAGTAATCAGTAAAGAGGCTGATAACTGATAACTGATAACTGATAACTACAAAAATTATTATTGTCCACAACAACGATCAATTCCCAAGCTGTCTAAAAGTAGATCGCTAACAGCGTTGGCGATCGCAAACTCTCCATAAAAGCTTTTAGAAAAATCAAATGCTTGCATCTCGGTAATAATCGCAATCACCAGAGATCCTAAGTCATTCTCACCTTCCATACGTTGCCTGACAAAAATTTGTGCTGCACGTTGGGCAATTTTAGAATTAACTGCTTCAGGAATAAATTCCGTATCTAGCCAGGTTAATAGTTGTTTTTGTAACCAGTCCCCTTCTAATTGAGGATTTTCAGCGGGTGGTAGGGTAATTGGTGGAATTGGCTGAGTCATGTTTGTATATCTTAAATAGGGTTTGTTTACCAAGGTGAATCTACTACCATCTGAAATATTGGATTTGAGATTGAAAAGGTTGAATTTTAGATTGTCAAAGTCTTGTTAGACAAGTTTTGTATCTTTTCATTTTCAAACTGTAAATTCTTATTGCAAATGGTGTAAGAACTGAGCATATTTAGGCTGATTACAGCTAAATACCTTCCTCTGGGGATTTTTTCATGATTTTTACAAACTATGGAATATGATGTTGCTGCTATTATTCGCGGTTATGCTCAAGGCTATTTTCTCATGGCAGATGAGTATGATCATTTAAGATGGTACGGAAGTAGGGAAAGGACGTTAATTCCTTTAGATGAAAAATTCCGTTATCCTAAATCATTGAAACGGGCTTTAAACCAAGAGAAATTTACAGTGGCCATTAACAGAGATTTTAATGGTGTAGTAGAAGGTTGTGCTAACCGTGAAACCACTTGGATATCTCCTGAACTCAAAGAAATTTATTCACTATTATATGAAAATGGTTATGCTTATAGTTTTGAAACCTGGCAAGGTGATCAACTAGCGGGGGGAATTTTAGGAATTGTTATAGGTGGTGTTTTTATTGGGGAATCAATGTTTTACAACATTCCTGAAGGTTCTAAGGTAGCAATGGTGAAATTAGTAGAAAGATTACGTCAAAGAAAGTTTTTACTGTTTGATGCACAAATGATGAATCCCCATTTAGCCAGATTTGGCGCTTATATTGTCAGTAATAAAGAGTATGAAACTTTGCTTAGACAAGCAATCAGATTATCATGCTCTTTTAATTAGAATTTAGAATTTAGAATTTAGAATTTAGAATTTAGAATGGAGAATTGGAAAAGATGAATAACCCAATGCCCAATGCCCAATGCCCAATGCCCAATGCCCAATTCTATTTATGAGCAAAACGACGTACAGCGAATAAACTACCCATTAAACCGACTGTTGCGCCAAAACCTAAGAGAATGATGGGTAAAAGTAAAGTTTGGAAAACGGTTAACTGTAAACCATTGCTGATAAATTGGATAAAATCGGGTTGATTGGCTAGTAAACGACTAATAAATTGCTGAGTTACAGAAATAAAACTCCAGGCGATCGCCCCACCTAATAAACCAAAGGAAATACCCTGTAAAATGAATGGTAGATAAATCCAAGCTCTTGTAGCGCCTACCAACTGCATAATTTCAATTTCTCGCCGCCGTGCCATTACAATTAAACGGATAGTAGTTGTAGTCACAGCGATCGCCGTTAAAGTTAAAATTACTGTAATGTTGAAAGTCAACCAATTTAAACCACGATGTAACTGAGCAATCCTTTTTACCGCTTCATCTACATATTGCACCACATCCACACCCGGTATTTTTGCCAGTTGTGTAGCTAAATCAACCACAACATCAGGATTTTTTGCTTTTACCTTGATTTCATCAACTAAAGGATTTCCCCCTAATTGTTGATTTGCTCCTTCAATATCTGTTAATCCTAATTCTTCAACTAATTTACTCCAAGCCTGTTCTTTAGTAATAATCTCTACACCGCCAATATTAGGGATTTTATCTACAGTTGGTTTGAGACTAGCTGCTTGTACATTGGATTCTAAATATACTGATAATTCTAATTGATTGCCAAACTGGTTAAGCAGTGATTCTACTTGCCAGGAAGTTTGTAAACTCAAGCCAAATAAAAAAAGTAATACTGTCATGGTACTGACAGCAGCCCAATTCATCCATCCTCCCCGCAGTAACCCCAGGAAAGTTTCTTTAAGTAAGTAATCGAGTTTGGTAAAAAATTTCAGCATCTTAGTTATTAGTTATTAGTCATTAGTCATTAGTCGTTAGTCGTTAGTCATTGGTAAAAATCTTTTCTTCCGATACCTGCTATATAAATCCTAGACAAGTCTAGACATTTATTTCTTACTTCACGGGGAGCATGGGAGCGGTTATCCCTCAGTAAGCTTTCACGCTTTAGCCA
>RDXV01000012.1 GCA_004292695.1 Nostocales cyanobacterium
GGTTTACTGATTTTTCTGATTGTCCGATACCTGCTGAGTAGATGACACTTTTTATCAATACACTATTTTCCTACTTTGTCAATGCGTAAGTCCTAATAAATACTAATTTATCATTCTCTGATAAATAGCGATCACTCTATCACTCAGTTATTTTATATATTTAATAAATAAGGGTTCAGCATTACTAAACCCCTACCAGTTTATAGTTAACACGTTTATTACAAGATAGTTCTTCCTTGTCAATTTAATTATAACAAGTCTGAAACGTTTTGTCAAACCATGAATACTCCCCGCCTTAAAAGTGCGGAATGTGGGTTCAAGTAAAAGTTACAGGCATGAGCAGTCTTACACTATCTCGCCCAAAAGACAATGGCTTGTTTCCATTATCTCATCAGAAAGCAGTCCTAGAAGGACGGAGAACTTTAAACCCATTCTTTTGGTAAATATTGGTAAATTAAGATTAAGCCTATAAATACCCTAAAAATCGGCAAGATGGAAAATCGAATTCTTTATGTTCGCCTTCCGTGTAACCCCATCTTTCCCATTGGGGTTGTATATCTATCGGATCATGTCCACAAACTGTTTCCCAGCATCGAACAAAAAATCTTTGATTTAGGAACAGTTCCACCCCTAGACTATAACAGTGCCTTAGATCGCTGTATTGATGAATTTAAACCCACTCTCCTAGTCTTCTCCTGGCGAGATATCCAAATCTATGCACCAGTGGGAGGTAGAGGAGGAAACCCCCTACAAAACGCCTTTGAATTTTACTATGCCAAAAACCCCTTGATTAAATTACGGGGTGCATTAGGTGGTTTGCGGATCTTCATCGCTTACTATGTAGAACTATGGCGCAACTTGGGATTAATCAAACGCGGTTTAAAACGCGCCCAAAGATATCATACCCAAGCCCGTGCAGTAGTCGGTGGTGGTGCTGTCAGCGTATTTTATGAACAACTAGGAAAAAGCCTACCCGCAGGAACAATTATTTCCGTTGGTGAAGGTGAAACCCTGCTGACAAAATACCTGAGTGGCCAAGAATTTCGGGATGAACGTTGTTATGTGGTGGGAGAAAACCAACCCCGTCAACGACTTATCCACGAACAACCCACACCCCTAGAAAAAACAGCTTGTAACTATGACTATATAGAAACTATCTGGCCAGAAATTAATTATTACTTGCAAGATAAAGATTTCTATATAGGAGTGCAAACTAAACGCGGTTGTCCTCACAATTGCTGCTATTGTGTTTATACCGTAGTTGAAGGTAAGCAGGTAAGAATTAATCCCGCCGATGAAGTAGTAGCGGAAATTCGGCAACTGTATAATCGCGGTGTGCGTAACTTCTGGTTTACTGATGCTCAGTTTATTCCTGCCCGTAAATATATGGATGATGCCATAGAACTATTGGAAAAAATAGTTGATTCTGGCATGAGTGATATTAACTGGGCAGCTTATATTAGAGCAGACAACTTAACACCGGAACTCTGTGAATTGATGGCTAAAACCGGGATGAATTATTTTGAAATCGGTATTACCAGCGGTTCTCAAGAACTGGTACGGAAAATGCGGATGGGTTACAATTTGCGAACAGTTCTGCAAAATTGCCGTGATTTGAAAGCAGCCGGTTTTAATGATCTGGTTTCCGTCAATTATTCATTCAATGTCATTGACGAACGCCCAGAAACCATCCGTCAAACCATCGCTTATCACCGGGAATTAGAAAAAATCTTTGGTGCGGATAAAGTTGAACCTGCAATTTTCTTCATTGGACTTCAACCCCATACCCACCTAGAGGAATATGCTTTTAAAGAAGGCATTCTCAAACCGGGGTATAATCCTATGAGTTTAATGCCTTGGACTGCTAAAAAACTACTTTGGAATCCTGAACCATTAGGATCATTTTTCGGTGAAGTCTGTTTACAAGCTTGGCGACAAAACCCCAACGACTTTGGAAGGGAAGTTATGAACATTCTGGAAGAAAGGTTAGGTTGTGCTGAGTTAGAAACCGCACTTACCGCACCCATTGAATCACCTAAGAAAGAGTTAGCAAGTGTTAAATGATGGAGTGATGGGGTGATGGGGTGATGGGGTGATGGGGTGATGGGGAGACAATTCTTTACCTGTTCCCTATTCCCTATTCCCTATTCCCTATTCCCTATTCCCTATTCCCTATTCCCTATTCCCTAAATTCCATGTTAAAAGGTTCAATTTTACAAAAACTGCAAACCGCCCATCTTCAAAGTACCAGACCTATTAACTTTGGAGTGTATTATAAAAATACTTTAGTGGCTCTGTGTCATGCCTTAGAAGATCATATTTTAGAAACTGATGGTCAACCTTTGGTAATTACGGCTTTTCAACAAGGTAAATGGTATTTACAGGAAGCTAATAGATATGCAGATATAGCTGCAAAAAGTCGTGAAATTGCAATTATGGCAGCGGCTGATGCCGGTTTTGCTGAACATTCCACCAGTCAACTACCTAATGTGAATTTAGTGGGTTTGCATACTGATGATCCAGTTGCCCAAGAATGGCATTTAATTATTCTGTCATCTGAATACACAGCTATGGTGATTTGTCAAGAATTATCTGAAAACGATTATGGAGTTGGTGGTTTACCTGGTTCGGATGTGGAGCGCAAATTTTATGGTTTTTGGACATTTGAATCAGAGTTAGTGAGAGAAACCGCAGAACTGGCGATCGCCCACATTCACACCTACAACCCAGAACTAGCCCAAAAACTCACACATAACATTCAAGCTATCTCCCCAGTTCATAGATCATTCCTCGATTTAGGAAAAGTAGTTACTCGCGTCGTCAACTACCTACAAACAGGCCAAGAAAACCTAGCAGTTTCCAGCAACAAAGGACAACAAATCCTAGATCGCAACCTGGTGTCCAACGAAATCCAAGCATTTTTACGGATGGCACAGATCATGGACATAGCAGATATTAACAACCCCATGGCCGCCACCGAAGTTGTAGCCCTATCGGAAATTATAGGACAACTATTAGATTTACCCGCATGGCAAATTAAAAGATTACGTCTTGCAGGTTTATTACATCGCATAGATCCTCTGCAAAAAGCCGAAAGTGTACTCTCACCCCAACCTAAAAAATATCAAGAAGAAGCCCCCAGTTGTCCCCTAACCTGTCCCTTAGTTCCCGGCGCACAAGTCCTGAGAACCATGCCCAGACTAAGAGCAGTAGCCCAAATTATCACCCATCAAAGCGAATGGTGGAACGGTACAGGAGAACCCGCCGGTTTAAGCGGTGATGAAATCCCCCTAGAATCCAGAATTTTAGCCCTCCTTGCAGAATTTCAATCACAAGTCAACAAAATCAAATCCACAGGTAACAGTCGGGAAGAAATCTTCACCCAAGCATTAGAAGAATGCAGAAAACAGCAAGCTACACGCTTTGATCCGAAACTTGTAGATACCCTGACATTGTTGATTATGGGTTTACAACAAGGACTAGATTTACCTATGATGACACCTAAAATTAGTCGTAGTATCTGGTTACTTGATTCACGCTGGGAGACTAACCAAAAAAGCCAAAAATCAACAGTTACAAACTAAAACATATCCTGTACATTTAACAAATCATCCCGTATGAACATAGAAACCATCAAAACAGGGCAAACAAAACAACTTCCAGGTACAAACTTAGAAGACGAGAATCTTTCTCAACTGGACTTAAACCGTATTAACCTAGTTGGTGCAACCTTAGTAGGTACAGATTTTTCAGGTTCTAAACTAGAAGGCGCACACCTAGAAGGTGCAAACCTCATGGGTGCAAACTTGCAAGAAACAGACTTGCGAGCAAATCTCATGGGTGCTAATCTCATGCAAGCAGACTTAACAAACGCTGATCTTAGAGGTAGTAACCTCAGAGGTGCAAATTTAATGGGTGCTAATCTCAAAGATGCGTCCTTAGCAGGTGCTTTTTTAAGTGGTGTAAACTTAATGAGCGTCAACTTACAAAACGTTGATTTTCGTGGTGCTGACTTACGTGGTGCAAACCTCTCAGGTGCAAATCTCAAAGGTGCAGACTTGAGTCGGGCTGATCTACGAGGAGCTTTATTTAATGAAGCTAATTTAGAAGAAGCTGACTTGCGCGAAGCAAATTTAGCCGGGGCAAATTTCACCGCAGCTAACTTACTTTGTGCTGATTTAGAATTTGCAAATTTACAAGGTGCAAATTTAGAAAGAGCTTGTTTAGTAGGGACAACTCTAGAAAATATTTCTCTTTCTAACTAAATAATTTTCCTGAAAATTAAAATTAGAGATGAATAAACCTCTAGATACACCTCTTCTTTGATTAACTCATAAATAAGTATTCACCAGAGACTTTATAAACTTAGTATGAATGATACCTTGAGCCGCGCCCAAGAATGGCTAACTGTCTTTGCTTATTTGGGAATTGCTAGTTTTGTTATGTGGCAAGTTTTCAACACAAAAAAGAAATAACATCATTTCTCTTATGACTGGTAATTGGTAATTGATAAAAGACAAATGTTAACCGAAAATTTATATTATTAGTGGTTATAAATGTAGATTTCATAAACTGAATATACTGACAATTTACATTCTCAAAATTTTTAGATAAACTGAATTGAAACTTAACCCCAAACACTGATAACAAGGAAAATTCAGATGGCACTAATTGATGGTTTAGCAGACAATAATAAAAGACAGAAGCTCGTAACTGATTTAACTCAATTGTTAGATACACAAGTAGCTTCCATTGGTGGTATTTCTGGTATGGCCATCAAAACCGGTTATGCTGCTATTAATGGCATTAGTCCCGGTTATTGTGCAGGTGCTATTGATCGTCTTTTACCAGAATCTTTTGCAGCACTTGAACCTATCTGGGAAGAAGGTTTAAAAACCGACAATGCTGTGGGATATTTGACTAATAATAGTTCTCAGACAGCAGATGCAGTTTTAAGTGTCACTGATACTCGTATTCAGAAAAGTAGCAACTCTACTATTAAAGGTGTTTATAGTAAACTTCGTAATTCAGTTAAAAAGCACGTAGAAGACTCTGTACCCGGTTTAGCAAAAATTATTGATGAATACGCTAATAATTAATTAGATGTAGGGGCAACCCCCTGTGGTTGCCCTCTTGAGTGAAGATGAGAGGGAAAAAAGAGGTGAAGAAATTTATCAACCATCAACTACTATCTACTTTTGAAAAAAACCACAAATTAATTCCCCCGGACTGTTATCTTCAAACTGTTTCACAGTCCCATCTTTATTAACTTTAAATTTACCTCGACAATTATAAATTTCTACAGGTGTTTTTGTTCCATTAATACTTACACTAGCTCGATATTCCCAATATTTTTTAGCACTCCTTTTAATACTCAAAATACAAATTTCCTGATTTTGATATTTCCTACACACCATCGCCGATGCTGGAAATGTAAACGACAATGAAAAAATCAATAACAGCAAAATCAATAAATATTTCTTCATAGCTTCTTCAACAACTGTCAACTGTCAACTATCCACTATTTCTACTCATCCACCAAGCTAACCCTACCATAAATAACACACCCATTATCCCCTGTAAAGGATTATTATTTACACCAGTCACCCAATCAGGAACTACACCAGAATATTTTATCAAACCCCCTACATTAATAATATAATAACCCCAAACTAAACCACCATGTAACCCAATTGGTAAACCTAAACGCCCTTTTTTACCACGCTTTCCCCATACTTGCGTTAAACCCAATAATACTAATGCGGGAAATTGGGGTAAGGTATGAATAATTGCTTCTAATGGTTTAATAAAATGGGCAATTGCAAATAAAATGGCATTAACCCAAGCTGCTAAATTTAAACTATAATCTCTCTCAAATTCATTTAATAACCAACCCCGAAATAATAACTCTTCCGCAAAACCAACACCAAACCCAACTAATAAACCTTCTAAAATGATTTTTATTAATAAAACTTTTGGCTGTTGCCATATTAACCAACCTAATAAACTTTGTACAATAAATACAATTAAAATACTATTTAATCCAATCGCTAAACCTTGAATAAAATCTATATTATTAAATCTAGAAAATTCTAAACCATAATCATTTAATATTCGTGGTTGTTGATAAATTTTTTTACCCCATACTTTTAATAACAAAATAAACTCTAAATAAAGTATCACCATTGTCAAGATACTTTCTAAATTTGTATCTTCTACCAAAAAATATATAGGTGCTGCAAATGGCAACCATAACACCAATAAACACAAGATAAAACAACCCACCCTTACAGGGGCGGGACTTTGGGCAATTCTGACTAGATTAATATTCATAATTTATTAGTCAACTATCATCAGTCAACAATATAATACTAATGACCAATGACTAATGACTAATAACTCATATCTGATGACTATTCATCAGGTTCGATGGTGCTGCTTAAACCATGATTTTTTAAAGTTTCACAATAAAATTCAGCGTGTTCTAAAGCACAGGTAATAACTAAAGCTAACCCATTATGATGAGCTTCCATCATAATACTCACAGCTTGGGGCTGAGTAATACTAGGTACAGTAGTCATAAGTACCTGAACTACATACTCCATAGAGTTGAAATCATCATTATGGAGTAAAACCCGATACCGAGGCGCAAGTTTGCGGGTTGTGGAAGGCTTTTGAATAGTTTCTACTGACACGGCTCTTGGCTCTTTAATCGTTTGTTTACTACAATATAGCTACTGTTGAGCATTTGCTTAACAGTTGTTTACCATATTCTATAATATGATTGTTTTTCCAGGAATAGGGAAGATAGGAAACTCTTAAATAGACTATAATTTTTATTTGATGACTGCTCTGGGTTTTAAAATTAGAACAGAAAACAAACAACTATAGTCGTCTCATCCGTCGCTATGAGTATTAACTCACCATTTCAACTGGGACAGATTTTATCTTTGGATTGTGGCCACAGAAAGCTGTATAGTGAAGTTATTCAAGTTGTAACTTCCCGCGATCTTTGTTGGGTTCGTCCTTTACTCCTGGCAGACTTTACCCAAGAACCAGCCTTAATTGTTGATTTACGTGATGCTTCCGATTTATTATGGCCTACAAGTTTATTTAGGCCTGCCTTAGACACAGAAGTAATTGATCTGTTAAGTCAACTAATACCTAAAGAACCCAAGGTTATTATTGATCAGGTTGCCCAACAAAAACTACATGAGTTTATTGGCCAAGCTTGGCAAACTTACCAAGACGGCAGAAATTCATAAATTACCCAAATTTCTCAACAAAGAAATGAACAATTGCAAGTTAGTAGCATTTAGATAAATGGAATTTAACCCCAACGGGGTACTAGCTGAACTCTACCCGCATCCATTTCAGCCATTAATAATTCTAAAGCTTCATAGTCAACATCGGATATGTAACCCAACTGTGTTAATTCTGAGTTGATCTCATTTTCTATCTCTGGCGTTAACTTCTTGATGTGTAAAGCT
Source organism: Nostocales cyanobacterium (assembly GCA_004292695.1). Taxonomy (GTDB): domain Bacteria; phylum Cyanobacteriota; class Cyanobacteriia; order Cyanobacteriales; family Nostocaceae; genus Okeanomitos. The sequence goes on from RDXV01000012.1 coordinate 7,491, forward strand.
TTCTCAACCAGTTGACGAATTGCGTATGGTGTGTTCATAGAGAATAAACCAACTTTAATTACTAACTATTATCTAAGATGGACTACGGTATTCAAAGTGAGCCAAGTATCCTAACTTCAGTGATTTAGATCACAGCAAGTTTTTAGATACATAGTTACGTTGCTGCTAGGCTTTTGATAATTAATCAAGTGATCATAGCGTTAACTGTAGGATGAAACAGAGCGGAAATCATCGTTACACAAGGCTAAACCACCAGTGTTAATCTCAATAAACGATGAATTAGTTTTGTGGTTATCTATGTAGATTGTTTTGTAACTTCCAGAAAAAAAATGTATTCATAAATACACTTTGTGTTGTACTAGGAGTAATCTTTAAACAAAGTTTTTAATGCAATAAAGATTCAATAAAGTAAAATAATGTTTTACAATACTGAAACTTTTTTTCTGTTCCCTGTTCCCTGTTCCCCGTTCCTAAAGACAACAGAAATTTTAGATTTGGGTTTAACAATTCTGGGTTACAATGCAGAGAGTTAATAGCTAGTTAGTGTTTGACAACCGAAACCTAACAAGTGCTTACATTTAAGTAGGATTTATGTCTGCTGATTCACTCAAAAACCTGCCTGTCGCTAGACAATTTTGAGACTTTGAGACCATAGACAGTGCTATTATTGATAGGTATTTAGGTGATAACCAAGCCTAAACACTTAATAGTAGGGTGAGATACACCCGATCTTAAAGCCTGTAGACTGAGTAGTGCCGACACTTTCAGAAGTTCAGTGAGCGCAGTCGAACTGATGAAGCAGGAAGAAGAAGCTACCTCGTGTTAGCATTAGTCAGCTTTTTTGTATCGGATTACTTGTAAATTAAGTTAACTAAAAGATAGCAAAGTGGCTGTTTTAGTAGAAGAATTAATAACATCGGATATTTTAAAACCCGCTCGTTACCTGGGGAATGAGCATTTAGCAGTACACAAGCCTTGGGATCAAGCTATAGTGCGTTGGGTATTAACTTACCCAGAAGTCTATGAAGTTGGAGCATCAAACCTGGGACACATCATCCTCTATAACATTTTGAATGCCCAACCGGATCAACTATGCGATCGCGCCTATCTTCCAGGTACTGACTTAGGGGAAAAACTACGTGCAACTCAAACACCGTTGTTTGCAGTGGAGTCAAAACGTTCCCTAAGAAAATTTGATATTTTAGGTTTTAGCCTCAGCTATGAATTAGGGGCGACTAACATCCTGGAAATGTTAGACTTAGCCGGAATTCCTTTAACATGGCAAGAGAGACAGGAGTCAGGAGTCAGGAGTCAGGAGTCAGGAGTCAGGAGTCAGGAGTCAGGAGTCAGGAGTCAGGAGTCCCCCTATCCCCTAATTTTCGCTGGTGGACAAACCGCCACATCTAACCCAGAACCTTACACAGACTTTTTTGATTTTATTGTGTTAGGAGATGGTGAAGAACTGCTACCAGAAATTGGTTTAGTTTTAGCAGAAGGGAAAACCGCAGGGTTAAGTAGGGAAGAACTGTTATTAGACTTAGCGCAAATTCCCGGTGTATACGTGCCTCAATTTTATGAGATGGGAGAAAATGGCGCAGTGACACCCCTGCGTGCAGATGTACCAGAAAAAATCATTAGAAGAGTTGCTACACCTATTCCCGCTTACTCCATTGGTTTAGTTCCCTATGTGGAAACAGTTCATGACCGACTCACCATAGAAATTCGTCGTGGTTGTACTCGTGGTTGTCGTTTTTGTCAACCAGGAATGTTAACACGTCCTGCACGGGATGTAGAACCGGAAAAAGTAGTAGAAGCCATAGAAGCAGGAATGAGACAAACAGGGTATAATGAATTTTCCCTGTTATCTCTGAGTTGTTCTGATTATTTATCCTTACCCGCAGTGGGGATGGAAATAAAAAATCGCCTCAAGAATGACAATATTACCTTGTCCTTACCTTCTCAGCGAGTAGATAGATTTGATGAAAACATTGCCAATATTTTAGGAGGTACACGTCAAGGTAGCTTAACCTTTGCTCCCGAAGCTGGTACTCAGCGAATGCGAGATATTGTTAACAAGGGGTTAACCAACGAGGAACTACTACGAGGTATTAAAACCGCTTGGGAGCAAGGCTGGGATAAAATCAAATTGTATTTTATGATTGGTTTACCCGGAGAAACCGACGCAGATGTAATTGGGATAGCAGAAACCGTCAGATGGTTACAGCGGGAATGTCGGGGTAGAGGGAGAAGACCTCTGAGTTTTAATATCACGATTTCCAACTTTACACCCAAACCTCACACACCTTTTCAATGGCATTCTGTTTCTACTGCTGAATTTCAACGTAAACAAGAACTACTGCGGCAAGAATTTCGCCGTATTCGGAATGTGAAAGTGAATTTCACGGATATTCGCCTTTCAGCAATGGAAGATTTTATTGGTCGTGGCGATCGCTCTCTAGGAAAAGTTCTCCGTCGGGCTTGGGAATTAGGCGCAGGCATGGATTCATGGTATGACAGTGTAGAAACAGCTTTTAATGCTTGGGGAGAAGCAATTGCCGAAGTTGGTTTAGACTGGAAATACCGACAAGTGGAAAACGGAGAATGGAATATTTTCTCTTTAGGGAACAGGGAACTCTTAACAGGGAACAGGGAAGAGGAAACACTGTCACCTGTCACCTGTCACCCCTTCGGGGTTCACCAGTCGCTTATGGGGGAAACCCCCAAGACCGCGCTGGCTCACCTGTCACCTTTTGATATTCCCTTACCTTGGGATCATATTGATACAGGCATTGATAAAAAATGGCTGCAAGAAGACTTGAAACGGGCTTTAGAAGCTGCTGTTGTTCCCGATTGTTCTTTTGAAGGTTGTTCTCACTGCGGTGTTTGTAGCCCCGATTTTGGCCATAACATCGTTATTGAACCACCGGCAATTCCTGAATTTGACGGTAATTTTGTCCCCGACACCACCAAAGCCCAGCGTTTAAGAGTATGGTTTGGCAAACAAGGTAATATGGCTTTAGTTAGTCACTTGGATTTAATGAGATTATTTGATCGAGTGATTCGCAGAGCTAGTTTACCAATTGCTTTCAGCGGTGGATTTCATCCCCATCCTCGCATTGCCGTAGCCAGTGCTTTATCCTTGGGGAATACCAGTAGTGGGGAAATTGTAGACTTTGAATTAACTCAACCAATGAATGTAGAAGATTTTCGCAGCCAGTTGGTGAGTCAATTACCCTCTGATTTACCCATTTACAAAGTAGAAGAGATAAACTTGAAAGCACCAGCCGCTAACCAAGCAATGGAAACAGCGGAATATCTACTCAATATTTCTACAACAGATGAGGTAGCAGCAGCAACATGGCAAGCATGGATTGATGATATTCTTTCCAGAACAGAAATTATTGCAGAACACACCACTAAATCCGGTAAACAGCAGATTATAAATCTGCGCGATCGCCTATTTGCCTTAGAATTAGTACAAGTAGAAACATCCACAGATGAAACCCAGGCTATCTTGCGTTATGTAGGTAGTTGTCGTCATGATGGTGTGAACTTGCGTCCTGAGCAAATATTGTCTATACTAGAAATAGTGACCTGTAAAGAATTTCACCTATTGCACATCCACCGCAATGGGTTATTTTTAGGAACATAGTTCCTCAAAAGCTAGTTCTAAGCTAATAATTTTCTAGGCAAAGCTACACTTATGTTGACAAAAATCAGCATATTGTAGTTAAAAAATCCACCACTTGATATATCATCCTAAGATATCAAGTCAGGTATTGAACTAAGACTATTGCCGATGCAATAACCAAGCAATGATAGTGGTAGTCTGTTTCAAAATCTTAACTTTAGAAGAATGGCTGCGCCGTAGCAAAGCTAAACGTGTTGGGCTACAGCGTGCAAGTCTACTCAAGGATAACTGCCCTCATGCTTCTGTTGAAGTAGAAAATAAAATCTAGTTTTCTCTAGGTTTTAGATAGCAGTAAATTAACCAGAATGACTACATTCATTATGAATTGATTTTTAGCAAGGTTGCGCTAGAATGAAGTGAAGAGAAATTTTCTGGCGCTGCGTTGAATGAAACTGATTCACTGCCCTGGAATTCAGGGAGTGCAAGCAAAAATAATTAGAGTGTAGTTTCTAGGATTTTATCCCAGACAAACTGAGGCAGATTGAAGAACACTCTCTATAGCTAAAGTGTGAATCAGTAATCAACAATAGCTTTACGCCTGAAATTTATCTAAACTCTATGCCTTTTTGACAACAACTGCACCAATACCTTTACCCCAGAAGGTAAAATTGTTGGCTTAGAGATCAACCATAGACGGTTGATTTAACTAATTAAAACTTATGCAGCCGTTCTGGAATAATAAGGCGTTTCAACGCAATCACAGTGTTTTTACTAGCTTTCAATTGAGGGAAGCAATCTTAGATTTTGAATTTTTATTACCAGTAGCGCCTTGTAGGGCTGCCAGTAGGGGCTAGAGGTATAAAATAAGCTCCTTCTAATCCCCATTGGTGCTGCCAATTTTTGAGGAACTTGAATGCCAAAACAAATTATTATCGCAGAGCAACATCAGATTGCTGCTGTATTTTCAGAAGATCAAATCCAAGAACTCGTTGTTGCCACTGGTCATCATCAAATTGGTGATATCTACTTAGGCGTTGTAGAAAATGTGTTACCTGGTATAGACGCAGCTTTCGTCAATATCGGCGATCCAGAACGCAACGGTTTTATTCATGTCACTGACCTTGGACCGTTAAAAATTAAGCGTAGTTCCGCAGCCATTACTGAACTGTTAACACCACAGCAGAAAGTATTGGTGCAAGTCATGAAAGAGCCAACGGGAACAAAAGGCCCAAGGCTGACAGGTAACATCACCCTACCAGGACGCTATGTAGTGCTGATGCCCTACGGTAGAGGTGTAAATTTATCCCGGCGAATTAAAAGTGAAAGTGAGCGCAACCGCCTCCGCGCCCTAGCAATTTTAATTAAACCTGCCGGTATGGGTGTCCTAGTGCGGACAGAAGCTGAAGGAAAACCAGAAGAAGCAATTATTGAAGACTTAGAATTACTGCAAAAGCAATGGGAAGTAATTCAACAAGAAGCCCAATCTACCCGCGCCCCTGCTTTACTGAACCGGGATGATGATTTTATTCAGCGGGTTCTCAGGGATATGTACGGCGCAGACGTAAATCGCATTGTTGCCGACTCCAGCACTGGTTTAAGAAGAGTTAAACAGTATTTACAAAACTGGAGTGGAGGTCAAACACCCCAAGGTGTACTAATTGACCATCACCGCGATCGCTCCCCAATTCTCGAATACTTCCGCATCAATGCAGCTATTCGTGAAGCCCTCAGACCCAGAGTAGACCTACCTTCCGGTGGTTACATCATCATTGAACCTACAGAAGCATTAACAGTAATTGACGTTAACTCCGGTTCTTTTACTCGTTCTGCTACCGCTAGAGAAACTGTATTGTGGACAAACTGTGAAGCAGCTACAGAAATTGCTAGACAACTGCGTTTAAGAAACATTGCCGGTGTGATCGTTGTTGACTTCATTGACATGGAATCAAGACGTGACCAACTACAAGTTTTAGAACACTTTAACAAAGCCCTCAAAGCAGACAAAGCCAGGCCACAAATTGCCCAATTAACTGAATTAGGTTTAGTAGAACTGACCCGTAAACGCCAAGGTCAAAATATTTATGAATTATTTGGTGAAGTTTGCTCCACCTGTGGCGGTTTAGGACACACAGTACGCTTACCTGGTGAATTAGAACACCGGATGCCCATACCCGCAGCAGACATCCCAGAGCGGTTTACACCCGTACCCCAAAGGGAACAGAGAATGCCAACCACAACACGCATTTCTGAACCCAGGGAAGTCTATGATGGCTTTGGTGAAGGATTTGATGCTGACGGAGAAATAAGTCCTGTTAATCTGATCAACCATCCCAGTTATCAAGAACTAGGTGACAACAAACGTCGTACCCGTACCCGGAGAAGTCGCATTGGCATCAACGGCGCAAACGGCAAAGATGAAATGCGATTAGGTGGTTTTCCCAGTGATTCAGATTTAGACTTAGACGGAGATAGTGATCTTAATTCCCCATCCGAAAGTCCTTCCCTACTCTCAGACCTATCAGAAAGAGATAACACGCGCACCTCTGGACTGATTAAATCTGGTTGGAGTGAGAAGCCAGAACGCGCCAAACTAAAAATAGAGCCAGTTAAACCAGTGGTAGAACCACCACAGATTATTTCTGTGGAAATGACATCCCAAGAACAGGATATGTTCGCATTAATGGGCATTTCTCCAGGAGTAAAATTAGAATCCCAGATGAGAAATCCCAAATCCGTAATTTACAATATTGTCCAACCAGGAGAAGAACCCATTGACAGCCCTGAATTAACTTCAGAACCGATTTCAGAAATACCAAAGCCTGAAGTTCCCAGAGTCAAGCCCATACCTAAGACTGAAGTTGAAGAACCTTCTGTTCCTAAATTAGTGCTTGAACCATTTTCTGAAGATTCCCCGAATATCGGATTTGAACCTGTCACCACTGAAGACGAAGCAAATCAAAGTTCTCCACCTAATCGCCGTCGTCGTCGTCGTTCTTCTGCATCAAATCAAGATTCTGAAGATAGTTAGGTTAACAGCTAGTTGTAGCTAGTTCATCTATCTGGGTTTTAACTTTATTCAGCAACCCCTACTTATTCTTATGGCAGAAACAGAGCTAAAATCTACGCCTGTTTGTGTAAACCCACCTTCCACAAATTCAAGTTGGTGGGAATTTTCCACCTGCTCAGATATTTCTGGGTGGGTTGCTGGTGTGGATGAAGTGGGAAGGGGGTGTTTATTTGGTCCAGTAGTAGCAGCGGTGGTAATTTTGCCAGCGGAAGTATTACCTGAACTGATAGCGGAGAAAATTACAGATAGTAAAAAATTGTCTGTTTCTCGGAGAAATAAGTTATCAAAGCTAATTTCTACATTAGCTATAGATTGGAAAATTGGTTATGCTTCCACCGCAGAAATAGATAATTTAAACATTTTACAAGCCACACTTTTAGCCATGAAACGGGCTGTAATGAAGTTAAAAGTCTCCCCTGAACTTTGTTTAGTTGATGGCAACCAAGCAATTAAAGAGTTAAACATTCCACAACAGACTTTAGTACAAGGAGATCAAAAATCCCTGAATATTGCAGCTGCTAGTATCATGGCTAAAGTGTGGCGAGATGACTTGATATTACGTTTAGGTGCTAAATATCCAATGTATGAATTAGAACGTAATAAGGGTTATGGTAGCCAGAAACATTTGTTGGCTTTACAACAACATGGTCCATCACCCTTACATCGTTTATCCTTTCGTCCTTGTCAAATAGTTGATAGGAAATAACTATTTATTCAAAATTCAGCAATCCCATTTCAGTGTTATCACTATTAACCTCTTTATTCTGTGTTTGAGATATTACCCAGTGACGATAATCTGAAAGTAGATGATGTAACAATCTTTGTTTAATTGTTAAGAGAACACTCTTGAGTAACCCATTACCCGTAGTTTCTAAAATTGGCTTTGGTGTCAAGGAAAATGGCTGAGGAATATCTACTAAAACTTCTAAATCAGCTTTTCCCTGTAGATGGGTTTCACCATTGTTATGGTAGGGTGATAAATAGCCTTTTAAGTTCAAAGAAAAACGTTGATTAATATACTCAAAACCTCGGATTTCACAACCTACGGAACTTAAATAAATAGTTCCCTGGGCATCTGCCCAAACTCTCATATCTACAGTGGGTTGGATGCTCAAAGACATAAAATTCAGAGGTCGCATCTGCAAACGAAAGACATCCTCAGATATCTGTTTAATTCTACTGTTGTCAGCCAGAGTTCTCACCAGACGTTGAGGCTGACGCAAGTAATGTTGAATGGGTATTGGTTGCTTGGGTACAGCAATTTCGACTGACTGAGAGGCGGTAAACTTGGTAGGCATAAGTAGATGAGATAGTTATGTTTTAATTTTAATATTTTTTAACAAACTAGGACGATTTCCACAAAATCAACAAATTTATTCATAATCACTCAAAATAGTCTGTAAAGTTGTGATACGGGAAATTTAAGCTCTAGTTTCTGCAATTAAGGAATCAAGACTCTCAATTACTTCATTTTGCCTTTCAATAGATTTGTGATTTTGTAATTTATGTAACTTTTAATATCAGTACGAACCTAAAATTTCTCATCTGCAATCTTAAATTTGTTAAACATTTGTAAAATTTCCAAATCAAATAATAAATAATATGAGTGTAACAATTGCCCATTTAGGTCCAGCAGGAACTTATTCAGAACAAGCAGCGTATTTTTATCTTCACTGGTTGAAAACTCATCATGGGGTAGACTCTACCTTATTTGCTTACCCTACCATAGCTAAGTCATTACAAGCTGTTACCACAGAACAAACTCAGATAGCTGTTGTACCTGTGGAAAATTCCATTGAAGGTAGTGTGAGTATGACAATGGATAGCCTCTGGCAATTGGACAGTTTAAGAATTAAACAAGCGTTAATATTACCTATTAATCATGTTTTAATTTCCTGTGGGAATAGCTTAGATGAGATTGAAACTGTCTTTTCTCATCCCCAAGCGCTGGCACAATGTCAACAGTGGTTAGCAAAGTTTGTTCCTAATGCTAATCTTATTCCTAGTAGTTCTACCACTGAGGCCTTAGAACGACTTCCCCAAATACCCAAAACAGCGGCCATATCTTCCCAGAGAGCCGCCCAACTTTATAATTTACCTATTATTGCTAGTGAAATTAATGATTATCCCGAAAACTGTACACGCTTTTGGGTTGTATCTCAAGCAAGTCAAGTAGACAATTTATTTACACCTACTCACACATCCTTAGCTTTTAGTACCTCTGCTAATGTCCCTGGTGCGTTGGTAAAGGCTTTAGAAGTTTTTGCCCATTTAGGCATTAATTTGAGTAGAATTGAATCCCGTCCTACTAAGCGTTCATTGGGAGAATATTTATTTTTTCTGGATATAGAAGCACCTTTTAATTCACCGTTGATGACTTCAGCGTTAGCAGAATTAACCAGTTGTACGGAAGTTTTAAAGATGTTAGGTAGTTACAGTGTGTTGACTGTAAAAAATGGACTAACTTAGGGATGAAAAAAGCAAGGTTTTGGCTTTGATGGCTGTGACACCTTGCATTATTTTCACAAGACAAAACTGTCTAAAACTGTCACCCTTCGGGTTCGCCACTTACTTTATGCCGGGAAACCCGTCCACCGTAGTGGCTCACCTGTCACCTACCTCCAAGAAAAGACTTTTATGCCTAACGGCACGCTACGCGAACAGCAACCCCTAATTAACCCATATTATTGAAAGTATCTTTTAAAACAGAACGTGCTGCCAAATGATTACGAGTAGAAGTGAGAATTTCTGCTTCCCGTTGTAAACGAGCCGATGTGTCTTGTAGTTCTAAGAGTGCTTGTTGTTCAGGAGCGACACCATAAAGATTACTAGCTACCCAGTAGGATAACTCGGTAGGTAAATCTGGTAAATCTTCGGGTAGTTCAATATCTTTTTCGGTTAATTTAGCAGAGAGACGAACAACATCTTTTAATAATTGTTCTACTTCTGTGGCTAAAGAACGTAAATCATTGGTAGTGGGTTGGTCTTCAATCCATTCTACTAAACCAACACGGTAAGGTTTTTCTCGGACATATTCTAAAACTCTAAATCTTTGTTGTCCCAGAGTTAACATTTCCATGCGGTCGTCAGGTAGACGCTGACAATGAATAATTTCCGCACAACAACCTACGTTAGCAATTGTACCTTGAATTGGGTCTACCATTAACACACCAAATCGGCGATCGCCTTCCAGAATTGTATTCATCATAATTCTGTAGCGAAATTCAAAGATGTGTAAAGGTAATGGTCGAGTGGGAAAGAGAACCACTTCAGGCAGTGGGAACAGAGGTAGTTCACGAACAGCAATTTTAGATGAAGAAGTCATTGTAATTTGAGTATAAATTTTATTCTTATTTATTCTTTAAAATAGTTCCAAAAAACATAGACAAATATCTCATGCCTTTCATTTGCCGGGAATAACCCCGACAGGGCGAACTACAACGCCCCCTATCCCTAGACTAAAAGCTGTCGGGACTACTTTTCGTAAAATATTCAAACTACCATTGACATCAGCATGAATCAATAAACCATTGCCTGTTTGATAAAGTTTAGTTCTGATTCGGCGACCACTAAATTTCACTTCTTTCGAGTCAGCTTTGCCATAAGTGGGAATAGGATCTTGGTCTAAAAAAGAAGCTACAGAAGTATAGGACTCCTCAGAAACTAACACCTTTATCCCTACTAATTTCGCTTTATAACTCAACTGCTGTACAAATCGAGTATGGGGAATACAAACAAAGTTTTGATTATTTCTGCTGCCTAAATTAACATTCTGTTTCCACAATGGATTTTGACCTATTACTAAAGTGCCAATCCCACACTTTACTAAATGGTCAACAATTAAGCGACTGGCTTTATGCAAATAATCATCAACTCGAAAATTCCGTTTTTTAGTTAAACTTTGTAGTCGTTTAGATGTCTTTTGATGATTTGGTAATAAAGATTGTAATTGAGCTTTTCTTTGATTGTGATAATGATTGATTGATTTGATAATCCGCCCGGAAACCAGAACTGGTGTAAATCCCGGCTGGTTTGATGTTAAGGTCGCTAGATTATCTATGCCTAAATCAATCGCTGCTATAGAATTAATGTCTAAACCATAGTCGCTTTCCTGCTTTTCATAGATAACTTCCACTACATAATGGTCAATTTTGGGGACAATTCTTACTTGATTGAGATGTACATAGTCTACTTTTGTAGGAATGTGAATCTGTGTTTGTGACAGATGAATAAACCCGGATTTCATTTTGGGTTTACTCACTGCTTGGGCTGTGTAAACTAATAAATGCCTACCTTTTTCTTTGTGTTTATATTTTGGTAATTTCGGTCTACCTAAAAATTTAGATTTATCTTCTGCATAAGCTTTAATTGCTACAAAAAAAGAAGACCAGTTGCGATGTAGTCCTAATAATACTTGTTGGGCTACTTTGGCTGGTAAGGCCAGGTATGGTTCTGTCGCTTTTAACTGTTTTGCTAAACAATTGTAATCGAGGTATTTTTGAGCAAAGATAAAACTTTGGCGAATGTGAAAGTTAGCATAATTGTAGAGGTTTTTGGCAGCAAAACATAATTTATCAATCTCCTGATAATGAGGATGATTTCTTTGAATGATATGCCGCTCGACTACTTGCATACACTAGCTAGTTTCTCCGAATATTCGCCCATATATACTAACATATCTTATATCTGATGATACACAAAATTCTCGCTCATTTCCCTTTGCACAAGAAAAGCTGTATCAGTGATTTTAGCTGACTTCTCTGTGATTAATGACTAGACATGACTATATTTGTCTATAAATTCGGCGAAGTTTTACAATACATTGTTTTCCAAGTTTTCCGTACTCTGTTCATATTTTATCATTAGTTTTATCAATACTATGACAAAAATGATCTCTTCCCTGTATTTCTATGTGCGTTAAAGCCTATTAAAAATCCCTAAGAGAAAACTTCTCAGGGACGTAAGCATTCAGCTATCAGCCGTCAGCAGTCAGCTAAAACTACTGATTGGGGTAGGTTTACAGGATTTTTGAGAGGTAATAATATCAAAATTAATTCTTAGTTTTTCACTAACAATACTCATAAATTCCAGATTTTACTGATTGCTGATTACTGACTGCTGAATGCTTACTCAAAAATATTCCTAGTTAATTGTCGGTAATCGGTGGGAAAAGGCAAAAGGCACAAGGCAAAAGACAAAAAGCAAAAAGATATTTATTCTCATTTCTTTTCACTGTTCCCTGTTCCCTGTTCCCTATTCCCTATTCCCTATTTTAATTACAATTTCACTTCGATATCTACACCAGATGGTAAATCCAACTTCATCAGCGCATCAATAGTTTTAGAAGAAGGCTGGTAAATATCAATAATCCGACGATGAGTACGGGTTTCAAAATGTTCGCGGGAATCTTTATCTACGTGAGGTGAACGCAACACACAATATATTTTTCTTTTTGTGGGTAAAGGAATTGGTCCAATAGCTGTAGCGTTAGTACGGTTAGCTGTATCTACAATCTTCTCGCAAGATGTGTCCAATAAACGTCGGTCAAAAGCCTGTAAGCGAATTCTAATCTTCTGCTGCTGTAAAGTTGCCATCTTTAGTTTTCCTGGTTCTGTGAATTGTGAGATTTTGTGTTGAGATATGAGATTTTCGGTAAGTATTCAGCTATCAGTAATCAGTAATCAGCTAATAGTAGCAATAGCAAAGATTCAGAAGTGTTAATTTCAGGAATGTTAGAGAGTATCTGTTTCTTTTCATTCCTTGTGTATCACTATTTCATGTATATAGCTGACGGCTGACGGCTGAATGCTGACGATTTTAGATTATACTTCCAACCTCTAAAATCATGAGTCGGAAATAAAGGGAGCAGAGATGAATTTCAACATCCCCGCTCCCTTTTGATCAGAGCAAAAAGGTGAGTGTTATTTCAGGATTTTAGATACTACACCAGCACCGATTGTACGACCACCTTCACGGATCGCAAAACGCATACCTTGCTCAATTGCAATGGGGTTAATTAATTCTACGGTCATTTTAATCCGGTCACCAGGCATAACCATTTCTACCGCGCTACCATCATCTGCGGTGTACTCTTTGATTGTACCGGTTACATCGGTTGTACGTACATAGAACTGAGGACGATAACCAGCGAAGAATGGTGTTTTACGTCCGCCTTCTTTTTCAGTCAGAATGTAAACTTCACCTTCAAACTGAGTGTGAGGAGTAATAGATTTGGGTTTGGCAATTACCATACCACGCTCGATGTCTGCCTTTTGGATACCACGTAGCAACACACCAGCGTTGTCACCAGCCATACCTTCATCAAGACTCTTCTTGAACATCTCAATTCCGGTAACAGTTGTAGCGCGGGTATCTCTGATACCTACTAATTCAACGTTATCACCAACTTTAACTTTTCCGCGTTCAATCCGACCGGTAGCAACTGTACCACGACCTGTAATGGAGAATACGTCTTCTACTGCCATTAAGAAGTCTTTATCAACATCACGCGCTGGAGTGGGAATGTAAGAATCTACTGCATCCATTAATTCATAGATTTTATCTACCCACTTGTTTTCTCCCCTAACAGTTTTGGGGTTAGCTGTCATCGCTTCGAGAGCTTGTAAACCAGATCCTTTGATGATGGGGATATCGTCACCAGGGAAATCGTACTGAGAAAGAATTTCCCGAACTTCGAGTTCTACTAACTCTAGTAATTCTTCGTCGTCTACCATGTCTTCTTTGTTCAAGAAAACAACGAGACTGGGAACACCTACTTGTTTTGCCAAGAGAATGTGTTCACGGGTTTGGGGCATAGGACCATCAGTAGCCGCTACTACGAGGATACCACCATCCATTTGTGCCGCACCAGTGATCATGTTTTTCACGTAGTCAGCGTGACCAGGACAGTCTACGTGAGCATAGTGACGCTCTTGGGTTTCGTATTCAACGTGAGCAGTATTAATTGTAATACCCCGTGCTTTTTCTTCTGGTGCATTATCAATGTCAGCGTATCCTTTAGCTGTAGCACCACCAGCCGCCGCCAAGGTCATGGTGATAGCTGCTGTTAAAGTTGTTTTACCGTGGTCAACGTGTCCAACAGTACCGATATTAAGGTGGGGTTTACTTCTTTCAAACTTTGCGCGTGCCATGAATAATCGTTTCCTTTTTAATTATGCGTTCCCTTTACTTTTAGCGATGATAGCCTCTGCTACGCTGCGAGGTACTTCATCGTAGTGGCTAAACTCCATTGAGAAGATACCACGACCTTGAGTTTTAGAGCGAATATCAGTAGCGTAACCAAACATTTCTGCCAATGGCACTTTTGATGCTACTTTCGCCAATCCATTTTCCGTAGTTTGGTTTTCAATCTGTCCGCGACGGGAAACTAAATCACCGATCACAGTCCCCATGAAGTCTTCAGGTACTTCAACTTCAACTTTCATCATCGGTTCGAGGAGAACAGGTGAAGCTTTTGCTACAGCATTTTTCATCGCCATTGAACCAGCGATTTTAAATGCCATTTCTGAAGAGTCTACATCGTGGTAAGAACCATCTACTAGGGTAGCTTTGACATCAATGAGTGGATATCCAGCAACTACACCGGATTCACAACATTCTTTCATTCCCTGTTCTGCGGGGTTAATGTACTCTTTGGGTACAACACCACCGACGATTTTGGAAACAAATTCAAAACCTGCACCTGGTTCTGCTGGTTCTAAGTCAATGACTACGTGACCGTATTGACCTTTACCACCACTTTGGCGGATAAATTTACCTTCTACTCTGGTGACTGCTTTACGGATGGTTTCGCGGTAAGCTACCTGGGGTGCGCCCACGTTTGCTTCCACTTTAAATTCACGTAACATCCGGTCTACCAGAATTTCTAGGTGTAATTCTCCCATTCCCGCAATTACGGTTTGGTTGGTTTCTGGATCAACGCTGACACGGAAGGTAGGATCTTCTTCTGACAAAGATTGTAGTGCTTTGGAAAGCTTGTCCATGTCGTTCTTGGTTTTGGGTTCAACCGCTACCGAGATTACAGGTTCAGGAATGAATAGAGATTCTAAGATTACAGGTGAGCTTTCATCACACAAGGTGTCACCTGTTAAGGTATCTTTCAATCCTACCGCTGCACCTAAGTCACCAGCCCGTAGTTCTTCTACGTCTTGTCTCTCGTCTGCTTTCATTAATACTAGGCGAGAAATACGTTCTTTTTTGCCCTTACTAGCGTTGAGAACGTAGCTACCTTTTTTCAGTACGCCGGAATAGACGCGAATAAATGTGAGGCGGCCATAGGGGTCAGCCATGATTTTGAATGCTAACGCCGCTAGGGGTTCGTTATCATCAGCATGACGTTCAATTGCTTCACCATCTAGCAATGTACCTTGAATTGGTGGTACTTCTGTTGGTGCTGGCAGGTAATCTACAACTGCATCCAGCATCAACTGTACACCTTTGTTTTTAAAGGCTGAACCACACAGTACAGGTACGATTGAGCCGTTAATTGTACCTTTACGTAAAGCTGCACGGATTTCTGCTTCTGTAAGTTCTTCGCCCTCGAAGTACTTAGTCATTAAATTATCATCCGTTTCTGCTACAGCTTCTACCAGTTTGGTACGATATTCTGCTGCTTTTTCTTGCAGTTCTGCGGGAATTTCTGTAGTTTGAATATCTGTTCCCAGGTCGTTGGTGTAAATGTATGCACACATTTTTACCAAGTCAATGATGCCTTGGAATTCACCTTCACTACCGATGGGGATTTGAATGGCAATAGCATTTGCCCGCAGGCGATCGCGCATTTGCTCATGAACTCTGTAGAAGTTCGCACCTGTGCGATCCATTTTGTTGATAAAGGCAATCCGAGGTACTTTGTAACGGTCTGCTTGCCGCCATACTGTTTCTGATTGTGGTTGTACACCACCTACGGAACAAAATACAGCAATTACACCATCTAATACACGCATGGAGCGTTCAACTTCAATGGTGAAATCAACGTGACCTGGAGTGTCAATAATATTAACTTGATGATCTTTCCAACTGGTACTGATCGCAGCCGCAGTAATGGTAATTCCCCTTTCCCGCTCCTGCTCCATCCAGTCTGTAACCGCAGTTCCTTCGTGAACTTCACCGATTTTATGAACTATACCAGAGTAAAACAATATTCTCTCTGTTGTAGTTGTTTTTCCCGCATCTATATGCGCCGCAATACCGATGTTGCGTACTTTCTCCAGCGGGTTTATGCGTGCCACAGTAACCTCCTATAATTTTTGCCTCATGATATCTTGTATATTACTGCTATATAAAACCTAGACAAAGCTAGACTTTACTTTCTACTTCAACGGGAGCATGGGAGCGGTTATCCCTCCATAGACTTGCACGCTGTAGCCCAACGCGATCTTTCTAAAGTTAAGATTTTGAGAAAGACTACCGCTATCCTTGCTTGGTTTTCGCGTCGGCAATAGTCTTAATTCAATACTTGATATCGTAGGATTATATATCAAGTGGGCGATTTTCTTAACTAACTTATGTCAATGCTTGTCAATACAAGTATAGTTTTGTCCATAAAATTGTCAGCTTATGACTGGATCTTTGTGAAGATTCTATACTTTTACGGAAAACCGTCTTGACTTAAATGTCGGCGATATACCGCTTTCTGTTCAGCGATATATCGTTATTCCACTTAGTAACGGTAATGTGCAAATGCTTTGTTGGCTTCAGCCATACGGTGCGTTTCTTCACGCTTACGGATGGAGCTTCCTGTTTCGTTAGCAGCATCCATTAATTCATTTGCTAGTTTACCAGCCATTGTTCGTCCTGCTCTTTCCCTAGAAAATCTCACTAACCAACGTAGTGCTAGGGTTGTACCACGATCTGAACGTACTTCCATTGGTACTTGGTAGGTTGCGCCCCCTACTCTTCGTGCTTTGACTTCAACTAGGGGTGTGGCGTTACGAACGGCTCTTTCAAATACTTCTAGAGCGTTGTTACCAGTCCGCTCTTCTATTGTTTTCATGGCATCATATACAATCCTAGCGGCTAGGGATTTTTTACCATGACGCATTACTCGTCGCATCATCATGCTAACGAGACGACTATTATACACTGAGTCAGGCGGAACTGGCCGCCTTTGACTAACTCCACGACGAGACATACTTCATCCTTGAATTTGGAATTTGGCAACGAAATTATATAGTATCAGAACATAGGGACTTAACAGCGGTATAATTGGCCGCTTCTCTACCCTTATTTTTGACTTCTAGTGCTAATTACAGATCAAGCTACGGATCTGTTAATGCTTTCCCAGACAGACAAAACGACAACATTATCAACTTTAATGTTTATATCAAAGTTTAGCTATCGTTTAATTTATTCTGCTTAACAACTTTAACAATCGTACCTGGGTACAGGTTACAGACTTTTTTTTGCAAATCAAGAAGAGACCGTGAGATTCTTTCTTTGATGAGGCTCTGGGTAAGGCGATTAACCGTTTTTACTGGAATTAACCGCCATATTCCCTATTTTTTAGCTTCTTTTGGGCGCTTTGTTCCATATTTGGAACGTCCTTGTTTCCGGTCTTTAACACCAGCTGTATCTAGTGTGCCACGAATAATGTGATATCTCACACCAGGTAAGTCTTTTACCCGGCCACCACGGATCATGACTACGGAATGTTCTTGCAGGTTGTGACCTATACCTGGGATGTAAGCTGTAACTTCAAACCCAGATGTCAACCTTACCCTCGCTACTTTACGCAGGGCTGAGTTAGGTTTTTTTGGTGTTGTTGTGTAGACTCTGGTACAAACACCCCGACGTTGTGGGCATTGTTTCAGAGCGGGAGATTTGGTTTTCTGACGCGCTAGTTCGCGTTCACTACGTATTAATTGCTGTATTGTTGGCATGAGTGACAGCGCGTGAAGCTGCTTTAGTTCTATTTTAACAAATCCTGATTATAGCGTTTTTGGTGTTTTTACGTCAATTATTATTTTTGGAGGAGATCGAGGAGTCAGGAGATCGAGGAGTCAGGAGATCGAGGAGTCAGAATAAATGACTAATGACTAATGACTAATGACTAATGACTAATGACTAATGACTAAATAGAAAAAGAATTACCACAACTACAGGTGTTTGTGGCGATGGGGTTGTGGAAACGAAAAGCACCACCCATTAGATCCTCTGAATAATCTAAGGTTAAATCATCAATATACTTTATGCTTTCTTGATCTACAACTAAATGAACATTATTAACTTCAAAAACTTTATCTTCTGGATTGGCTATTTCATCAAAGGCTATATCGTATATCCAACCAGAACAACCACCTGGTTTTACTTTTAAGCGTAACAAGATGTTGGGCTGATGTCTAAATTTTAATCTCTCGATCTCACTTGTGGCTGCTGGACTCAAATGAATCATGGAAGTTTGGGAAAAATGAGAAAATCTATTCTCAATATTACAGGAGTTGAGGAAAGGATTTTGAGTAGGAAGAAGGTAGAAGTTGAAATTAAGTGTGTAACCCAAACATCTCTCTTCTTACCTGTTTCTAATTACTTTTCTTACTTATCGCTACGGGCGTAATCATCTTGGTAGCGAATAATATCATCTTCGCCTAAATATTCGCCATTTTGCACTTCAATTAACACCAAGGGAATTACTCCAGGGTTCTCTAAACGGTGAACTGTACATTGAGGTACGTAGGTTGACTGGTTGTTACTTAGTAAAATTTCTTCGTTACCACATACTACCTTTGCTGTACCTGAGACTACTATCCAGTGTTCGCTACGGTGATGGTGCATTTGTAAACTCAGGCGATGTCCTGGATTTACTTCTATACGTTTAATTTTGTATCCTTTGCCTTCTTCTAATACTGTAAAAGAACCCCAAGGACGCATTTCACTGGCAGCTATGCCCCTGGGAGTGATTCCAGTAATGGCTAGTGTATTCTTTGCAACAGTCTCTGTTAGTTGAGCCATGATGACCTCATGAGAATTTTATATGATAGTTATTACGCTTAATAATTGTTAACTTTGTTAACAGAATAATTTGTGATTTTGCTCAGAAGAAATTAGCAATTTTTCACTTCTTTGACTACGATACCAAAATTAAATCAAATCAGGAAACCTTGTAACTAATAAACTATAAGCTCTACATTAACTCTTCATCAAAAGAAATGTCAGCTTGTTCTTAGCTTTAGAATAAGATGGCAAAATTCTGATTTACAGAAATCAAAGTTGTGAAATTCTTCTTATTTTATTTTACATATCCAGGGGCTATTTTAAGGAGAATCAAGGAAAATACCAATAGCGTTGTGTACGCGGGCGGCTGTATTAGGAGAGCGGTCTAATAGTTGTCCTCCTAAGTATAAACTTGTAGAACTGCCTCCATCTAGATTTAAAGCATTGACACAGCCTAGAGCTTGCATTAATTGGGCGTGTTCTGCTAAGGTTGGTCCATTACCTCCTACACGATCATGTACGGCGGCGATGACTAAATTACCTGCGCTATTTGTACAAACAGCACTGCGGACAGCTTTTCCGGCAATAAAGGCTTTGCTGAATTTTTCGCTTTCACCATCTAAGACAATTTGCCGATTTTGGATTAATAATGGACCTGCACCGATAACGTGGGGATAACGGTTAAAGTTGCTGGGGTTTGTGGTGCTGGAAATGTTTACTCTTGTTCCTGGTGTTAGTTTTGAGGCATGATTGGTAGCAGTTCCCCGTAAAATGAGCAGATGACCATTTTCAGGGATGGGAAAATTACTGGTGTTTGCTTTACCACCGGGTATTTGCTGGGTAATTTGGTTATTTTGAACGGTGAGGATAATTTCGTTATCTAAGATGGGGGTGTAAGTAGAACCCCAAGCTCTTGTGTAACGAGCTATGCCACTTTGTACGTAACCACTGTTGAGAAATAAAATGGGTAAGGTTTGACTGTTGTTGATGGTTAAGTTTTCTGTTAAGGTTAAACGACCAAAATAAAATTCTCCGGTTTCGTTCCAGGCGATCGCCCCCCGGTTTAAAATCGGACCTGACATCCACTGATTATTACTACGTACAGCACCTAAAGGTAATTTATTATTCCGGTTAAAATAACCACCATTAATTCCGGCTACTGCTGAATAATTTTGTGCTGTTGTTAACAAGGGAGCGATACCCGTTTGATTTTCTGGGTTTGCCCACATTGGTCTAATTTTTAACCCCGTTCCGCGTGGATCTATTTCTAACCAAACTACGGAAAACCTGTCCTGTCCTAAGTTAATATAGTTCTGTTGCCAGAGTAATCCTTTAGACCAGGTGATATTTTTTGCCACTAAAGCATCAGGGCGAATATCTATGACTAAGCGATTAGGGTTAGCAAGGGTAAAAATTCTGGGGTATGCACCTATAGGTACACTGAGACTAATTTTTGTTTGATTATTAACTACTTCTATTTTTTGAATTAGGTTATCGAGATTGGGCGCTGGTGTTAGTTGTGGTGTTAGTTGTTTTGATGGATCTGGTGTAGTTTGGGGGATGTAGCGTTGCATTAAACTACTATCAGTGGTACTATCTATGGTGACGATCCATTCTCTGTGGGTTTGTCCGGGGGGTTGGGAGTCTGGGTTATCAGAGTCTACCGGTGCTTTTAGGGTTTGTCCTGGTGTAACTTGCCAAGGACTGGGATAATCTAAATCTATGACTAGGCGATCGCCCCAAGATTGTTTACCTTGACGAATGTTATTAATTTTGGCTAAACCTGTGGAAATTACTAAGTTGTTATTGTTAACTTGTATTTGCCAGTTTGCGGTTTTCACTAAATTAGCAATATCTAAATAGCGATATCCACCCAGTAACTTCGCAGTGAGAGTTGGTGATGGTGTGGGGGAAAACCACTCTACAGGTTGTAATTGATGATTGTTAGTATTCAGTAAATCTACACCCATTAACTGTCTGAGCGCCCCATCACTGATATAAGTAACTAATTTACCAGATGCTTCTTGCTGCTGTCTCCAAGCTCCTCGTAAAGTTCTACCATTGAGGATAATTTGATTTCCAGATAACATTTGTGGAGTGGTAGCAGTTACACTGGGTAATTTTTGGGCATTAGCATTAGTTAGATGTTCTTGGGCGTTAGTGGCATGAGTAGTTAAGCATAGTATTGCTGCTAACGTGGGAAATAAAGAATATTTGATTAAATGACATTGATTAATAATAATATTAAATTTTAAATCTAGTTTTTGGTAAATTTTCCGCATTTTTACTATCCTTAACTAGCTATTGATTACCAGTGTTTGATGATTTCTTAACTTTCATCAAGTTAACATCAGCAACTAGGTTTCACCAATTATCAGGGAATCTTAAAAAAAAATTACTAACACCATCAATAAACGTGATAATATTTAACCTGGCTATATATATTCTGTAAATACAGGCAAGCAATATTTTCACCAAAACTTTCACCAAAACTACTAACACCAACTGTTCTAAATAAAACGTTGTTGCAAAGTCGGGACATCAAGTATTGGGTTAAGTGGTATCTGAGGACTTTACCTGGGATGGCCTTGTTACCCCAATAAATCCGGTTTCATAAACAGGAATGAAGATGTCCGATCAAAGCTATAATAGTAGTCCTGGCATTGTCAAACTTCGCTTATTGTCATTACTTGTCATTTATGACAGGAAAACTTGTCAACGGCATAAGATCAATGTCTATGCTTTTGGGAACTATGTTAACCAAAATAAAGATATTTCATGATCAGCAATAGTAAAGCTAGGTGTTTACCATTGGCTAATGTCATCATCTAAATCAAGAATGGTAGCAAGAATAGCGACAATGTGCAGCAAAAATAGGACAATCAGGATATTGTCACAACCCTACAAATGGGAATATGGTGTTATATTTCTTAATACGCTGTATTTACTGCTGTATCCAGATAATTGTGGCTTTGGAGAAACAAGAATGTTAATTTGAGAATTAATTGCAGTTGCACCAGAGCAGGTTATCCTGAGCAATACCTTTTATCTGGCTCAAAGGGAACGGAAAAATACTGAGCTTCATGATCAAAGATAAACGTAAAAGTAAAGTAATGTCAGGAATTTCAGGGAAAGCAGTTTGTCTAAATAAAGGTACTTTTTATAACAGTGTAGACCGTAGACACTAACAAAAATAGCGTGCGAATTTTAACGCGGGTAAACCCACAAGTAAACCTGAAGTTAAAATTTTTTTTCCCTAAAATTTCGTGATTATGTGTTTCTCAAATGCTAAGTTGAAAGATTTTCCCTTTCATTCAGCGACTTAGTAAAATCTGTAACTCAATAATTTCAGGAATAGAATATGAACTATCCATCATTGAATCAGGGTCATAATAGTACATCATCAGCTATGGAAAACACGGAAACTTATTTAGGACAAAGATGGTTAGTAGAAGAAAGAGATGCTTGTGGTGTGGGCTTTATTGCCCATCGGCAAAACATCGCTAACCATGAAATATTAGCGAAAGCATTAAACGCGCTCACCTGTTTAGAACATCGGGGTGGGTGTAGTGCGGATCAAGACTCAGGAGATGGGGCAGGAATTTTGACGGCTATTCCCTGGGAATTGTTGCAACAAGAAGGTATTCAGGTTGCGAACACAGGCAATATGGCTGTAGGAATGATCTTCTTACCCCAAGAGGAAGAATCAGCCCAAAAATTAAAAGCTATATTTGAACAGGTAGCGACAGAAGAGAATTTAACGGTTTTGGGTTGGCGTGAAGTTCCTGTAAATGCTGAAATTCTGGGAATACAAGCAAGAGAAAACCAACCGAGAATAGAACAAGTTTTCCTCAGTTCTGATGATAAAAGCGGTGATGAATTGGAGCGGGAAATGTACATCACCCGTCGCCGAGTTGTCAAAGCTGCTAAAGAGATTTCTGATGAATTTTATGTTTGCTCCCTTTCTACCCGTACCATAGTTTATAAAGGCATGGTGAGATCGGCGGTATTGGGAGACTTTTATCAAGATTTAAAAAATCCAGCTTTTAAATGTGCCTTTGCTGTTTATCATCGTCGTTTCAGTACCAATACCATGCCCAAGTGGCCGTTAGCTCAACCCATGCGGTTGTTAGGTCACAATGGAGAAATTAACACTCTGTTGGGTAACATTAATTGGATGATGGCTAGGGAAGCAACTTTAGATCATCCGATATGGAAAGGGAGAGCGGCAGAATTTAAACCTTTGGTGAATATTCACAGTAGCGACTCAGCCACATTAGATAATGTTTTAGAACTTTTGGTGCGTTCAGGAAGAACACCAGAAGAAGGTTTAATGATGATGGTGCCAGAGGCTTATAAAAATCAACCTTCATTAACAGATTATCCAGAAATTGTTGATTTCTACGAATATTACAGCGGTTTACAAGAGGCGTGGGATGGTCCGGCGCTGTTGGTGTTTAGTGATGGTAATAGAGTTGGGGCGACTTTAGATAGAAATGGTTTAAGACCTGCTCGTTATTTAATCACTAAAGATGACTACATTGTAGTGGCTTCTGAGGCGGGTGTAGTTGATTTTCCAGAAGAGAATATTTTGGAAAAAGGCAGACTTGGCCCCGGACAAATGATTGCTGTAGATTTAATCAGCAATGAGATATTAAAGAATTGGGATATTAAACAACGGATAGCGAAGTTGCATCCTTACGGAGAGTGGTTAAACCAAAACCGCCAAGAATTAAAAGATTTGGTGAAACCTGCATCTGTGAATGGTAATGGTAATGGTAATGGTCATCACATGGCGGCTACAGAAACCAGCGTTACCGTAGATAGACAAAGCTTACTCCAGCAACAAATAGCTTTTGGTTACACCAGTGAAGATGTAGACATGATCATTCAGCCAATGGCAGAAAATGGTGGTGAACCTACTTTCTGTATGGGTGATGATATTCCTTTGGCGGTGTTGTCAGAAAAACCACGCCTACTTTATGACTACTTTAAACAAAGATTTGCCCAGGTAACAAACCCACCCATTGATCCACTGCGGGAAAAATTGGTGATGTCTTTAACGGTGGAGTTGGGAGAAAGGGGTAATTTATTAGAACCGAAAGCGGAACACGCGAGAAGGTTAAAGTTAAATTCTCCGGTTTTAACTGATGCTGAATTAGAGGCAATTAAGTTATCTGGTTTTGGTACGGCTGAGTTATCAACATTATTCCCCATTTCCGCAGGACCGGAAGGTTTGAAGATGGCGGTGGAAAATCTGCAAAAACAGGCGGCTGAGTCTGTGCGTGCGGGTGCGAAAATTTTGATTTTGAGTGATAAGATCCCCCCAACCCCCCTTGAAAAGGGGGGCTTTTCCCCAACTCCCCTTGAAAAGGGGGGCTTTTCCCCAACCAGTATGGAAAAGGGGGGCAAAGAAGTGGGTATTGGTGCTGAATATTCCTATATTCCGCCTTTGTTGGCGGTGGGTGCGGTTCACCATTACTTGATCCGTGAAGGGGTACGGATGAAAACCTCTTTGGTGGTGCATACTGCCCAATGTTGGAGTACACACCATTTTGCTTGTTTGTTGGGCTATGGTGCGGGGGCAATTTGTCCTTATATGGCTTTGGATACGGTGCGGAGTTGGTGGGGTGATCCGAGAACTCAGCAGTTTATGGAACGGGGTAAGATTAATCCCATGAGTTTGGATCAGGCGATCGCCAATTATCGCCAAGCGGTAGAGTCTGGGTTGTTGAAAATTCTGTCGAAGATGGGAATTTCTCTCCTTTCTAGTTACCAAGCAGCGCAAATTTTTGAGGCTATTGGTATTGGTGGAGAGTTGTTAAATTTGGCTTTCCGGGGTACTACTTCCCGCATTGGTGGTATTAACTGTCAAGAGTTGGCGCAAGAGGTTCTTTCTGTTCACAGTAAGGCTTTCCCTGAATTATCGGCTAATAAGTTGGAAAATCTGGGTTTTGTGCAGTTCCGCCCCAGTGGTGAGTACCATAGCAATAGTCCTGAGTTGGTGAAGGCGCTACATAAGGCTGTTGATGGGAAGAAGTATGACCATTATGAGGTGTATAAACAACATCTGCAAAATCGCCCTGTTACGGCTTTAAGAGATTTGTTGGATTTTGAGAGCGATCGCCCGGCTATCTCTATTGATGAAGTTGAAGCGGTGAGCGAAATTGCTAAACGTTTCTGTACTGGGGGTATGTCTCTGGGTGCGTTGTCTAGGGAAGCACATGAAACCCTGGCGATCGCCATGAACCGCATCGGTGGTAAGTCTAATTCCGGTGAAGGTGGGGAAGATCCTGTACGTTACACGGTGTTAAATGATGTAGATGCTAGTGGTAATTCTCCAACTCTGCCCCATTTACACGGTTTAAGAAATGGTGACACCGCTTCTAGTGCTATTAAACAGGTGGCTTCTGGTCGTTTTGGGGTGACACCGGGATATTTAGCCAGTGCTAAACAAATAGAAATTAAAATGGCGCAAGGTGCAAAACCCGGTGAAGGTGGCCAGTTACCTGGTAAAAAGGTGAGTCCTTATATTGCCATGTTGCGCCGTTCTAAACCCGGTGTAACTTTGATTTCTCCCCCTCCGCACCATGATATTTACTCCATTGAAGACTTAGCACAGTTAATTTTTGATCTGCATCAAATTAACCCCAAAGCCCAAGTTTCGGTGAAATTGGTAGCAGAAATTGGTATTGGCACTATTGCAGCGGGTGTAGCTAAAGCTAACGCTGATATTATCCAAATTTCTGGTCATGATGGCGGTACTGGTGCTTCTCCTTTGAGTTCCATTAAACACGCTGGTGGTCCCTGGGAATTAGGGTTAACAGAAGTACACCGGGTGTTAATGGACAATGGTTTACGCGATCGCGTGACCTTGAGAGTTGACGGTGGCTTAAAGAGTGGCTGGGATGTGGTTACTGCTGCTTTAATGGGTGCGGAAGAATTTGGTTTTGGTTCAATTGCCATGATCGCCGAAGGTTGTATTATGGCGCGGGTATGTCATTTGAATACCTGTCCTAAAGGTGTGGCCACTCAGAAGGAAGAACTACGGAAACGGTTTACAGGTGTTCCTGAAAATGTGGTGAATTTCTTCTATTTTGTCGCGGAAGAAGTCCGTAGTTTACTGGCTAAGTTGGGTTATCGTTCTTTAGATGAGTTGATCGGTAGAGCAGATATTTTAACTGTGCGTTCCGATGTGAAGTTAACCAAAACTCAATCTTTGAATTTAGACTGTTTGACTAAGTTACCTGATACTAAGTCAAACCGTAGCTGGTTGGAACATGAAGATGTACACAGCAACGGTGATGTGTTAGATGATCAGTTTTTGGCTGATGCTGATATTCAAGCCGCAATTCAACATCAGTCTACTGTGACAAAGACCTATAAAGTGGTGAATACTGACAGAACAGTAGGATCTCGGTTAGCTGGGGCGATCGCCTCTAAATATGGTGATAGCGGTTTTGAAGGACAAATTAACCTCAACTTACTCGGTAGTGTCGGTCAAAGTTTTGGTGCATTTAACCTACCTGGTTTAACCTTAACTTTAGAAGGTGAAGCTAACGACTATGTAGGAAAAGGAATGCACGGTGGGGAAATTATTATTAAACCCCCAGCAAATGCTACCTATCAGGCCGCAGAAAATGTGATCGTTGGTAATACCTGTTTATATGGTGCAACCGGTGGTGTGTTATTTGCCAATGGTTTGGCCGGAGAACGGTTTGCTGTGCGTAATTCCAAAGGTACAGCAGTCATTGAAGGTGCTGGTGATCACTGTTGTGAATATATGACCGGTGGTTTGGTTGTGGTTCTCGGTAAAGTCGGCCGTAACGTCGGCGCTGGTATGACTGGAGGACTAGGTTACTTCTTAGATGAAGATGGTAGTTTCCCAGAATTGGTAAACCACAGTATTGTGAAAATTCAGCGTGTAGTCAGTGAAGCTGGTGAGAAACAACTGCGTGATTTAATTCAGGCACATTGCGATCGCACTGGTTCACCCAAAGCGCAGCAAATTTTACAAAACTGGTCAGAATATCTACCTAAATTCTGGCAAGTAGTACCACCTTCTGAAGCTGATAGTGCAGAAGCTAACGCTGAGGTAGCAAGTAAGCAGTTGAGTTCGGTTTAGTCATTAGTCATTAGTCATTAGTCATTAGTAAAAGATTTTTTAACTTTGACTTTTGACTTTTGACTTAATGCCTACCTTTCTTAAGAATTCTATTTCTAATCAAGACGGGTAAGATTGGGTGGAAATGATATTACGTTCCACCCAATTATGTCCGATAATTTACCGTAGAAAGATGACGACCTACATAACCAATAATTAATGTTCCTGGTTCTAGTGGGAAAAAATGAATCCTCCAATTACAGGATCTTAATTTAAAATGACGTTCAAAAAAACGTTCTTCTCCATCAGGAGAAATAAATGTTCTTTCTTTTCTAAGTTGATCATTATTGCGGGTTGATTCACTTTCTCCAGACTCTTCCAGAGAATATCCTTCTGTACTAAATCCTCCATCTTGCCAATTTTGACAACACTTTTGAATTTCGATCAAAGTTGTATAAACTGGTCTTAATTCTATCTGTCCAGAACGAATATTTTCTAACTGTTTACGGACAGAATCGCAGAATTTCAGATTAGGAAATAATTCTTCTCTTCGTTTCCAAATATCTGTTCCATCTACAATTCCTTCTTGAATTTTCCTTTGTATCCATGTTTCATGATCTTGAATGTGTATATTACGACTAATATGGCGAATTTTTAAGATATCATTAATAATATTTTCTTCATCATTGAGTTGAATAATATCTAACTCTAGATAGCTTAAATCCCAATTTTGATCAGATATGAAACTTATTGCTATTGTATCTAATAAATAAGCAGTACCTAGCCCAATAGCTAGATTTCCTTGAAAATAAAATTCAGATAAACCAATATTATTTTCAATATCTTGAATTTCTGAATTTAATAAACCTAAATCTTTTGATAAAGGAGTTTTAGTTGCTAAAGATTTAATAAAACGTCTTTCTATCTCATTAGCTTCTTTACTCCATTGACTGATAGAATAATCAGGTGCAATTTGAAGATAATAAAAATGTTCATGGGAACGAATACTTACTTTTACACCTTGTCTTTTCAATTGTCGAATAGTTTTAATAAACTCAGATATCCATTGTTTAGCTATTTCCTGATTAGGTGCAATATGTTTTAGTGAGAGTTCATTAAATATTAAATCCAATTCCACATCCTAATCCCCCTCAATCGGTTCTAATAAACCATCTAAACTTCTTTCCCACTCATCAAAAAAGCCATCTGGCCATCTGTCAATTGTACCATCACGGTAAATGCGAGGAGAAATCACTTCTGTAGAAGTTTGTTCTTGTTTTTCTGGACGTTGAAAATAGTGTAATTGTACATCTTCTGGTTTAATTTTACCCCCATGAACAGCTAAACGAATACCATTTAAAATATGATCGCTGTGGGTTTCTATAACTACTTGAATACCACAACTTGCTGCGGTTGCTAATAATTCACCTATCATTGCTTGTCCTTGGGGATGAAGATGTGCTTCTGGGTTTTCAATTAAAATTAGTGAATTTGGATTAGCAGAAAGTATAGAGACAATGATCGGTAAAGTGTAGGTTACACCAAAACCAACATTAGTAGAACGATAACGGTTACTCTCTCCATAAAAGTATTGTATATTGACAATCCCAACTTCTGGACTAGCTTTAATCTCTATCCGAATACCAGGACTAATTTCTCTCATCCAAGCTTCTACTTGATCTATCAAATCTATTGATTTTGCCGCAGGATGACTGAGTTTTTTAAACCTAATAGGTTCACGTCCGTGAAGATATAAAAAATGTGCTGTATATTCACCTTTTGTTCCTATTTGTCCGGGTAAGTCTACTTGGTAATTAAGCATATCATTAAATCTACGAGGACCTATCCTTTCTGCTTCCAAATATTGAAACCCGATATTAAATAAAGGTGATTCATGATAAACTAAGCTATTATCAATTTCTAAACCAGTTCCTCGCAAATTACTTGTTTCTTTATTGGATATGTCATATAAAAAATACCATCTACCTGTTAGATTATTTTCTAACTCTAATTCAAATCCAATTTGATTAGATTTTGCCATTTCACAAAATGCGTCTTGAGCAGTTCCAATATCAATTAGTGGTCCATTCAGTGTTAAAAATTGATTATCAATAAGTTTTAATTTATAAGATTGACGCAGAAGTATTAAAGACTGTAAGACTGAAGATTTTCCTGTGCTATTTAAACCAGAAAGTAGAGTCAGAGGCTTGAATTGTAATAACTGATTTTCAAAGGCTTTGAAATTGATTAACCGTAATGAAGTTATCATAACAATACTTCCTGAATTATTTTACCAATTGTCTCAAATCTATACTCAACTTTTTTGGCAGCTTGAGATATTGATGATAGAAATTCTTGATCGTTATCTGTATATTCAATCAATTTGTCAATTAGATTTTGTTTGTTTTTGATTAATTTTTGTATGTGTTCATCACTAAGTTGACTTAAATAAAATGACCAAGTTTCAAAGAGAGATTTATTAACAGGAAACCTTCTCTCATTTTTAATTTTTCTAAAAGCTTTATCTCCAAAAATATCATTAGCAGCTATCATTGCTCTTTTGAAATTTTCCCTTATCTTAGTTAACTCTTGATCTGATAATTTATTGATTTTAGATAATGCCTCATTTAAAAATAAATCCCTGGTATTTTCTTTATAATCTTTATAAGATGTTAAGATAAATGCTAGATGACCAAGAATAAATTCTCTATCATCCATGCGTTTCTTTTTAGAGTCACTCAGATCAATAAGGTCTGTAAATTCCGGTAAATTAGCAAGTTCTTTTACAAATTTATTAGCTTTACCTGGGTTGAGAGCATGACGTAATTCTTGATTAGAAAGAGGAATACCACCTGTATTGATTCTTTTGAAAATATTATATTTTACTTCTGGAGGAGTACCTTTTTCAATTAAATATATTGTGGGCTGAGTTTCTAAGATTCTTCTTTGATATTTAGGTTCTAATTCTTTATAAGTTTTACCATTAAGATGTTTAAGATACTCTAACCCTGTTAAGATTAATTTATTATCAGTTACAAATTCCTTGAGAGCAGATAATCTTTGTAAACCATCCACAACTACCCATTGATCATCATTGGTAGCATCTATATAAAATGCTGGTAAAGGAATACGAATCAGAATAGATTCAATTAATCTGCTTTTAGCATCTGGAGTCCAAATACCTGCTTGACGTTGAAAATCAGGTGATAAGTTTAGTGCTTCTTGTCCAATTCTTCTTAATAATTGTTCAATTGTTGGTTCTTTGGTGGCAATATTAATTTTATCTGGGTTATATTCAAAAGTATCTTTTTCATATTGTTCATCTTCATTATCTTCTATATCTAAACTTTCATCATTCAATAACTCTGTATACTTATCATCTAAATATGTCATGGTAATTACTCCTTTTAGATAGTATATCAGTCAAGAGATTTATATTAACTGACATATTCAATTTTAGTTTTTCAAAAATAAGGAAGCAATAGAGACGGTAAAGTTAACGCCTCTATTGATTTTAAATTAAAGTTTTCAACTTTGACTTTTGACTTGATACCTTCCCCTCACCCTATTCCTTCTTCGCAAGTGAGGCTTTATGTTCATCCTGCATTTCTAGCATTTCTGGAATGGTGACGAACTCATAACCTTGCTTGCGAAACCTATTGATAATTTCTGGGAGTGCTGCAACTGTACGAGTGCGATCGCCTCCCCCATCGTGCATTAAGACAATACCACCGGGTTTAGCAGACCTAAAAATATTGTTTATGAGTTTATCTACACTGGGACGAGAATAGTCTATAGAGTCAGAAGACCACATAATAATGGCATATTTATTATTACGTGCATAGTTGACGACTCCATTAGTCATGATCCCCCCTGGTGGACGGAATAAACCTGTTTTCACTCCTGTAGTTTTAAAAATAATATCGGAAGTATTAGCTACTTCATAAGCAGCAGTTTGGGCATTCATGTGATGATACCAATGATGCCAAGTATGATTAGCTATAGAATGACCTTCAGCAACTATTCTTCTAGTTAAGTCTGGGTAGCTTTGCACATTTCTTCCTACTACAAAAAATGTGCCTTTAATATCATTTTTCTTGAGAATATCTAATACTTGGGCTGTACTTTTTGGCCATGGTCCATCATCAAAAGTCAGTGCAACTACTTTCTTCCCTGGAGGTAGTGTAGCAGTTTTGATAGTTGCACCTTGAAGTCTTGATGGTACATCAGTAACTATACCCTTTGCTTGTGCTTCTTGCTGCCATGTTGTTAGCATTGCAGTTTTAAACTGTTCTACACGTTTTTGAGTACCTACATTAACGGTAATATTATTGACATTTATATTTTCTTGGCTCTGTGCTTCTGATATTTTAGGTCTTAGTAACATCATTAAACCAATACCCACTGTACCAGTGAGACAGAGTAAAACAATTAATATACCCTGCGGCCAAAGTAATAACTTTTTATTTTCCACTGCATAACTCCTTCAAGGGTTGAACCGTAGGTGACGCTTCTGACGGTAGGTTATAACACATTTTTTGTTAGCATTCAGCATGAAATAGTTAGCCAGAATTTTTAACTTTAATATTTAAGTGTAACTTTTATTACCAATAGTTAAAAATTAGACTAATACTCATGTAGACTGTAAGCTAAGAACTGACTGCTTTTATAGATATGGAATGTTTTAAACCTTACTGATGTCTATAAAAATTAGGAGGTAAATTGACCTAAATTCCACGATATAGTCAGTAAAATATACTCAGATTATCTACGAAATCCGTATTTACTAGGTAGACTGACAGCAACAAGGACAGAAGATAAGTATAAATTTTTCTGAAAACCCCTTGACATTGTTTTCAATCCTAGTTTAAGTATTTCCAGATATTTGTAGAAACTTACAATACTTAATCAATAGTTTACTGGGTATTGATAAGTCTAGAAATTATGACTTTTGTACTTAGGTAAAAAGCTGAAAATATTTTTCAGTTTATCTATGTTTAATGTATACTTTATTGCCTAATTAACTCCTTATTGTTGAAGAAAAAATTAAGTTTTTCATTTACCAATATTGTGATTATTGGTATCTAAAAAAGACAGACTCAAAGCACTAAAAATAGTTTCCCATAATTAAGGTTAATTGATTTGTTAGGGTAGATACGCTTCTATCATACAGTAATAACTATTTTTTGCTAGTTTGGCAAATTAGAATCAATGTAGTTTTTTACCAGTCCTCCAGTTTCTTTGAGTGTATAAAGAGGACGACCTTTAACTTCTTCATAAATGCGACCAATATATTCACCTAAAATCCCAATACAAATCAACTGTACTGAGCCTAAAAAAAACATAGCAATGGTAATTAATGTATATCCGATCAAAGACGTTACAGGTGTAAATACTCGCCAATAAAGCACCAACAAAATCATAATTAAAGCAACAATAGCTGATATAAGTCCCAAATAAGTCGCTAATCTTAAAGGAACTCTAGAAAACGAAATAATACCATCAATAGCTAAAGATAAAGACTTAGAAAAAGTATATTTTACATCTCCTGCATAACGAGGACTTCTTGTAAAAAGTACAGAGGTTTGTGAGAAACCAACCCAAGCGCGTAAACCTCGAACATAGCGGTTACGTTCTGGCATAGAATTTAAAATATTTACTACTTGTCTATCCATGAGACAAAAATCTCCAGTATCCACAGGAATATCTACTTTAGTTAAACGTCTGAGAATGCGATAAAAAAGATATGCGGTTAAACGTTTTGACCATTTTTCTTGTTGACGTGATACACGTTGAGCGTAAACTATTTGATATCCTTGCTGCCATTTTTCAATCATTTCTAAAATTAATTCTGGTGGATCTTGTAAGTCAGCATCCATCACAATTATGCTTTTACCTTGGACAAAGTTTAAACCTGCGGTGACAGCAATTTGATGACCAAAATTTCTCCCTAAACTCAGGTAACATACTCTACTATCTTGCTGATGTAGTTCACGGATCATGTTTAAAGAATGATCAGAACTACCATCATCTATTAATATAATTTCTGTTTTACCATCTAACTTTTCTATAACTTGAGTTAACCTGTTATACATTTCTATAATATTTTCTTCTTCATTGAAAATAGGAATAACTAGGGAGTAAATTGGCTGATTCATAAATTTTAATTGCCTAAGTAAGTGATATAAAAAATATTATATTATCATCAAATTTGATAATTAATTATTTTAACCTAACCATTTATGTTGTCCGTATTTAATCCATTGTTCTACTAACATAAATGCAGAAATACCAGTCATTAATAATAAGGTTTGATATTTTCTTTTACCAGGAATACAGCAACACAAATATCCTAAACCAGCAAAAAAGAAAGGTGTTGCAAATGAATATCTACCAAGACTGAGTAACTTATTGAATGTAATAAAGCTAACCAGTGAATGAGCAACAGCAAAATAAAAACAAAACCAAGTGATATAATTATTGGCTAATTTTTCAGTAAAACTAGATATTTTCAATTGAGTTAAATTATTTGGTTCTTTTCTTGATTTAATCCAGTGATAAGTATAAACAATTATTAATAAAGGAGGATACAGATACAGGATATTCCACCAGAACTTATGTTTAGGAACAGATATGATATTTTCTTGTTTACTAAACTGATAATATGTCAAAAGTAAAAATATCAAGGTGATAATTATAGGTAAGTAAAGTCCAATCAGATCAATTAAAGGAGATTTAGGAAATAGAAGTAAATCTGGATAAAAACCTAATTTTTTACCCCAAAGTTTTTGATCATCAAAGGGTGCGAAAAAATTACCTCTAGTTTGTAAACAAAAACTACCATATACAGCATAACCACTAATTGCTGCTAACCATATTGTTAAAGTTTTTGTAATTTCAGCTTTGTATTTTTGTATTTGATTTAAAACATCTGTCCAAGAATATCTCTTAATTT
This sequence comes from Nostocales cyanobacterium, assembly GCA_004292695.1. Taxonomy (GTDB): domain Bacteria; phylum Cyanobacteriota; class Cyanobacteriia; order Cyanobacteriales; family Nostocaceae; genus Okeanomitos. Next base: position 41,200 of record RDXV01000012.1, read on the forward strand.
TAAACAGTTCCAAACCGATAATAGTTATTAAAGTTGCTGTGGTAGAAAAGATCATCTGAATTAAAATAGGTCGAGTTAAACTCATTAAAAATGTTATTATAAATAAAATCATTATTTTGATATTTTGGTGTAATTTATTCTGGGGAAGACAACACCAAATAAAAATAGCACTGAATAGAGAAAATATACTTTCTGTGTAACCATTGACTCTAAAAATAGCCATCGGGTTAACGGTGAAAGCTAACATAATTAAAAATGCTAAAATCGTTTTTTTAAATGCAGTTTTAAAGATCCTGAAAATTAAAAAGTTAGTAATAAAAAATATGATGTTGGCTACAATTATAAAATAATGTGCTGCTTGTTCTATGGTTTGGGGATGAAATAAATTACGAATAATAAATGGCCATAAAGGATAAAATGCTAAACAACTAGGTTTAACTGCCATTGTTGCATAGTGTTCTACATCCATGTAATAGTAACGTATAGGACTAAGCTGAGTGTTAGAAATCAGTTTATAAAAAGAACCTGGATAGATGATCATACCTATAGCAGCACAAATAATAAATATACCGTAAATAGCTAATGGTATAAGGTAATTTTGGTTTTTTCTATTTTTAAAGATTGCATTTAATTTAATCATAAGTAATGTTTTTCATCAATTTTAATTAAACTTATCGAAAGTATCAATATTTTATATAATCAGATAATTTAGTAAATTGTCAACTATTTTTACACATTCATAAATATTCAGAAATTACTATTTATAATTCATGATATCCTTAACGTGCTAATTCTATTTTTATAGAGTTTATACATAGTTAATTACGTAATAACCATTATAATAAAAATGTAAACTTATGTAAAGTTTTAGATAACATCTGATATACTCACAGAAGAAATTATAGAAATGAGTGGAATTAAAATAACAATATTCTACAAATTTAATTCTACAAATTTAAGAAACCCTTTGATAATTGATTTTAGGATTTATTGGGAATAAAATATGAAAATAAATCAATATTAAAATAACTCAAAAACATGGATAATCTAGAAACAGAAATCAACCAATTAATTCAAGAAACTTGTCAACATCCTGTAGGAACGATAGAAAGACAAAAAAAGTTAAATCAGTTGATTATGTTAATTCAAAATACAGGTAAACTTTTACGAGGAACAGGTGTTCCTGATGCTGAAGAAGCGTTACAAGAAACTTGGTGGTTTTTTTGCAGAAATCTCTGTGAAGCAACCACAGCTAAAGAACCTTTTAACCCTGAAAAAAGTAACGTAATCACCTGGATTAATAATTATCTAAACTACAGATTAAAGGATAAAAAAATTAGATTTCATGAACAGAGAAATCAATTTACTCAACCTTTTGAAAATGAAGAAAAAGAAATAGATCCCTCGGATTTAATACCTGCACCTGCACAACCAAGACAAATATTAGAGGAAATTCAAGAATGGTTAAAAAACAACTATGAACAACTGAAACGTATTCATATTAGGGATCGTCCTGATGTTAATTGTTATGTATTAATTTCTCGACGTTTACCACCGGAAACATCTTGGATAGACTTATCTCAAGAGTTTAATATACCTGTTCCCACCTTGAGTAACTTTTATCAACGTCAATGTTTTCCTCGGTTATTAAACTTTGGAAAATCACAAGAGTATTTTGATAACGAAGGTTACTTTGATATTTAATTGTAAAATCCACCTCAAAATCTACCTCAAAATCTACCTCCAAATTATTTCAAAAATGAATTACCACACCGAACAAAAACACATTTCTCTACCCATTCCTGAAAAGTTCCGAGATACAGCTTTAACATTTTCCCAGGAACAACCAAACCCACAAAAAGCAAAACAAGTTTATCTGAATACTTTAGCAGTTCAAGTAGTTAATAGTTACTTGCAAATGTTAGATATTCCTACTAATTTAGAAGCTAGTTATAGTTGGGATGCTTGGGTAAGAATTTCAGCAGATGTCGCAGATTTATTATTACCTGGAATCGGTAATTTAGAATGTAGATATACCAGAACAGGTGATGATATTTGTTATCTTCCTCCTGAAGTTTGGGAAAATCGCTTTGGTTATATATTTGTAGAGATTAATAAAACTTGTACAGAAGCTAAAATCAAAGGATTTTTACCACAAATTCAGAATCCAGAAATTAATTTAAACAATCTCCAAAACCTTGATAATTTTATAGAGTATTATCATCAAAATTCTATAGTCAATCTACGGAAATGGTTAGATGGGATATATACAACCAAGTGGCAAAATTGCGATGATTTTAAATTACAAAATAAATTACAAAATAAATTACAAAATAAATCACAAAAAACTCCCGGTTTTGCTTTTCGTTCTGTTAAAGTCAGAGGTTTAGAAATAGACACTCCGCAAAAAGTATGGCAAAGTATTAACCAATTATATACCCAGGATCAACTTGTTAAAATACTACCCTCTGAATTGGTAAATATGGTAAATAATATTAACAATTTACCTAATTCTGATTTAGCATTAACTGAAACTATCAACTATCTACTACAAACAACATCAGATGAAGAAATACGCTGGACATTAGCAGAAATATTATGGAATTTAGCACCTAAACATCCCGCTATTAGTGCAAGAAGAATCATGGATTTAGGGATGCAATTAGGAGGAAATGCTATTGCATTAATGGTTGCTATTTTACCGAAACAAGATCAAAGTTTTGCGGTTTTGTTAAGGGTGTATCCGATGGGGAATCAAACCTATTTACCCACAGGATTAAAATTAGCAGGTTTATATGAAAATGGACAACCATTTTTAGAAGTTGAAGCAAGGGAAGGAAAAGATAATTATATGCAATTAAAATTTTGTGCCGAAGTAGATGAAAAATTCCAAGTTAGGGTTAAAATAGGAGATGTTAGCATCACAGAAAAATTTATCATTTAATTATTTAAGTAGATAAATTCATCAAGGTAATTACAGTGAATAAGCGGATAATATTCGAGATAGGAGAGGGAAGTTTTGAGACGGGATTTCCTGTAAAAATGAGAATTAGTGAAAACGGTAAACCACATTTTGCAGAAATTGTTGGTAGGTTTCCTGCTGCACCAGAAATTCCCCAAACCTATTATGAATGGCAATCCGCTTATTATAAATTACCAGGAAATTGGTTAATTACTATCCCCGATGTACAAATTACTAACTTTTCTAATTCAGAAATTTGTCATCAAGCTGCTAATAATTTTCTAGATAGTTTTAATAAATGGTTAAATCAACCAGCGGTGAGAAAATTAGAACGACAGTTGTTAAAAAAAATAGGTGAATTGGATAATGTGCGGATAATTTTACAAACCCAAAATCCATTATTAAGAAAGCTACCTTGGCATTTATGGGAAATTTTTGATGATGATAATATTAAACCAGAAATTGTGATTAGTTCAGAATATAAACCTGATCAAGTTAAGTTAAAAACTCCTGTTAAAATTTTAGCGATTTTTGGAGATAGTCAGGATATCAATATTGAATCTGATTTTAAATCATTAATGGAAAAATTGCCGGATGCAATTATTGAACCATTGTTACAACCATCACGGGAAATGTTATTAGATAAATTATGGCATCAATCCTGGGATATTTTATTTTTTGCTGGCCATAGTCGTAGTCATGAAGATGGTAGTTTGGGAGAAATTCAAATTAATAAAAGTCAAACTTTACCGATTTCTGATTTACGACATTCTTTAAAATATGCGGTACAAAAAGGTTTAAAATTAGCAATTTTTAATTCCTGTGATGGTTTGGGTTTAGCCCATAATTTGTCAGATTTACGCATACCTTATATGATTGTGATGCGTGAACCTGTTCCTGATATTGTTGCTCAAAATTTTCTGAAATATTTTCTGACATTTTTTGCATCTGGTGAGTCTTTATATAGTTCTGTACAACATTCCCGTGTACGGTTACAGGAAGAATTAGAAACAGAATATCCTTGTGCTTCTTGGATACCTGTAATTTTTCAAAATCCCGCTGCATCATCTCTGAAATATCCTCAACATCAGGGTTTGAAATCTAAAATTTTGCGGTTATCAAGTTTTACAAGTTGTGCTTTTTTATTGATAATTGCTGCTGGTTATTATTGGGAAGATTTTAAATTTAAACAGCGGTTTAGTGAGGGTGAGAAAATTTTAATTAATACCGTCAATGATGTTGATAAACAAGAAGCTGTAACAGCATTTTGGTGGAAAAATTATCAATTAGCAACAGAGAGATTTACAAATTATTTAAAAAAATATCCCCAAGATGGGGAAGCAAGAATATATTTAGAAAATGCGAGAATTAGCAATCAAAAATCTGTGAAAATTGGTGTTGTTATCCCTGCGGTAAGTAATGCTAATGTTGCTTTAGAAATTTTAAGGGGAGTTGCACAAGCGCAACAGGAAATTAATGATAGTGGTGGTGTTAGAGGAAAGTTATTAAAAATCCAAATTGCTAATGATGATAACCAACCAGAGATAGCGAAAAAAATTGCTAGTAAATTTGTGAGTAATCAAGATATTTTAGCTGTAGTAGGACATAATAGTAGTGATGCTAGTGTACCTGCATCTAATATTTATCAACAGGGAAAATTAGTGATGATTTCCCCTACAAGTAGTTCGACAAAATTAACAGATCGAGCAGATCGTACCTATGGTAATTATATTTATAGAACTGTGATTAGTTTTGCAATTACCGCTGAATATTTAGTTGAATATGCTAACAATAAACAAAAGAATAATATTTTAATTTGTAATGATACTAAAGCTGTTGATCAGTCTTTTGAAATTGCTTTTATCAATGCGATGAGAAATAAGGGTTTAAAATTAGTAACTGGTATTAATTGTGATTTTGCAGCTAGTAATTTTCAAAGTGTAGAGATTATTAAACAAGCGAGGGAGAAAAAGGTGGATGCGATTTTATTAAATCCACAAGTTGATAGAATTGGTAAAGCATTTGAGATTGGTAAAGCAAATCAAGGTGAGATCCTATTATTAGGAAATCCTAGTTTACATACTCAAAAAACTCTGGATACAGGTAATTTTATCAATGGTATGGTGTTAGCTGTTCCTTGGCAATCTGATGTTTCACCTAATCAGAATTTTGTGGAAAATTCTAATAGAATTTGGCAAAATTCCGGTTTAATTACTTGGAGAACTGCAACAGCTTTTGATGCTACAAAAATTATTGCTACCGCTATGAAAAAAAGGGGAAATTTGAGAGTAGATGTTAGGGATGCTTTAAGTGATAATTTTGTGTTTTTTGGTGCTACGGGAACTATTAAGTTTTTGCATTATGGTGATCGGGTTGGTGATCGGGTTGGGAATGCGGTTTTGGTGGAGGTAAAACCCGATAAAAAGAGGGTGAGTGAGTATGAATTTGTTCCCAAGATTATTAATGAAAATCAGTTAGTGAGATGATGATTTTTTAGAAGTAATTACTTCTATCGGACGTAAAACTTGGTTATCTAATTCAAATCCTTGACGTACTAAATTTAGTAAAATAAACTAAAATCACTGCAAATACTATACTTCCCAATCTTCAAGTTGTAGATTCTCAACTCTTTGAAATTCTCTGGTGTTATGAGTGACTAAAATAAGATTATTAGCTAATGCAATACTAGCAATTTGAAAATCATAAGCACCTATAGGAGTACCTAATTGTGATAATTGAGAACGAATTTCACCATAAATTTTAGCTGCTTTCCCATCAAAAGGTAAACTGATATATTGCGAGAAAAAGAACTCATATAAAGCTAAATTTTGTTCTTTTTTGATGCTGCGACAAGCTCCATAGTATAATTCTGCCTTGACAATATCGCACAAACAAATATTTTCACGATGAGTGGTTTTAAATTTATTAATTACACTTTCACTACGTCCTGTTAAATATTGAATGCAGGTATTAGTATCTAATAAGTAAATCATCATTCAATATCCCAAATTCTTTGATCGCAATCAACAAAATTTTCTCTAACTAAAAATTCCCCTTCCCATTTTCCAGCAGTTTTATCAAAAAAATCACCAGGATATCCTAATTCTTCTGGTGTTGGTATTTGTGCTTCAGAAGAATCAGTAATAATAATTACTAATTCTTGATTAGCTAATTCTTGGGGAAGTTGTAACAATAATTTACCTTGTGCATCAACTTTTGATTTAAGTTTTATTTGCATATAATTAATTCCTTAGTATCTTCGATAATTATACTACTAATTATTTGAAAAGTAATTTTTAATCATTCATGGCTTTTAATACTCGTTCTATTTGTTTGGGTGCATCAATTTGTGCAGGACTCCAAAGATACATTGCTTTGTTAAAATATTCTTCACTACTAGCTTTATTTTCTATTTTTTATGATGTCCAACTTTTTTTACCAATTGCCCATTCTAAAAACAGACATACTATACGATAGGTTCTGGTAAAATCTAAAACTTTTAAATTATGAAATATAATTAAACATTCTTTTATTGCTTGATATGATTTTATATATTTTCCATTAATTAAATAAGCTAAGGATAAGTGTTTATAAGAACTAGCTGTACCATGAATATTACCTATTTTCTTTCTAAAGAATAATGATAATTTAAAAGATTCAACAGCTTCATTTACTTTATTTTGTCCTAATCTTATTAATCCAATTTGTTCATAAAAATCTCCAGTTATATTATCTCTTTTTGCTAGAATTGATTTCTCTAAACCTTCTTGTGATAACTCTTGTGCTAAATCATATTGACCTTGATTTAGAAAAACATAAGCAATATGATGATTAACCCATTCTAGGGATATTTCGTAATTTAATTGGATAGCTATTACTTTTGCTTCTTGTAAATATTTTAAGGCTAAATCATAAGATCTAATTTTACGATTGATAACTCCTTGATGTCCTAATATATTAATAAGTTTATGTTTTAAGTTATAAATTTTATACAGATTTTCAGCTTCTTTAAATAATGATAGAGAACGTTCCCAACTGTTATCAATATAATTGAGATAAAAATAATCTAAAAAAATTAACCCATTCTCTGTCTTTAAATTCACTCCATCCATATTCTTGATTTCCTTTAAGTATCCATTCTAAAGAATCAATAATAATCAAACAACAATTTTCTACAACATAATCTATCAGTTTTTTTTGTAGTCTAGGAATATCTTGGCGATCTTCTGGAGTAACTAAAATACCACACTCTTGTAACCATCTATCTGTTACGGTGACAAAACTGCCAAAATCTGATTGATCTTGATTATCAAAATTAACTCTGAGTAATTGATTCCAGTTTTTTTCACTGGTTAATTCTGTATATAATTTTTCCGCTAGTGCAGTTTTACCTATCCCTGTAATTCCAGTTAGAATGACAATTCTAGATGAAGTAATAATTTTTTGTTTTAAATTTTGAATTGTATTTTGACGGCCAACCCAAGTGTCGTCATAAGCCATAAGATTAACAAATAGATTATCCCTGGAAAGATTGATGTGTTCATCAATAGGGGAAATCGCATCGTCTCTACCTATGAAATTAGGATCATATTCATTAGTACAAGTATTTTGCTTGGTAGATATGGATGTATTAGATGCTGTAATAATGCTACTAACTTGATTTTGGCTTTCTATAACCGTTAGTTTATGTAGTAACTCAGGCTTATATTGAGCAAATAAGGCTATTAACTGTACTTTTTGTGAAGGTAGTCCAGAAGAATTTTCTAAGCCAAAAGCCTGATAAACCTTCATCATGTATTGTCTAACAGTATTGCCACCAATGTATAAAGATTGCGCTATCACCCTATAACTTTTACCAGCTAAAAAAAGTTCCAACACCTCTCTAATTCTTGGTGTGAGCTGTTGCAATGCTGTTTCAAATTTCTGTTTAGTCATCCGTAAACAAATGTTTATCTAGGTTTTTTTATTAATACTAACATCTGTGTGTAGCAGTGTTTATGAATTAGATGCAACATTTAAACCAAGAAAACAGTTTAAGGATTTTTCACGGAGTATCCAATGAATATCAAACAAACCGCAATTGTGCTTGGTACGCTGGCTCTTACTACAACAGTTTCACCTGTTATGGCTCGTAGCTTGAACCGATGGCCAATTTACTGGCAATTTAGCTCTCAAGAAGTTAGCTCGGTTCGTCGGGAATATGGTGATGCTGGTGTCCAGCGTGAACTTACTCGTCGTTGTCGAGAAAGCGGCAGGAGTAATCACTTAAATGTATTGCAAAGAACAACCGCTCGAACCAGAGGTTATTATTTTACTACAAATGGTGAGCATCTTTGTAGAGTTTAGTTCATCAGATTTTTACTGAATTTTCATTTAGCTAAGGGTGTAGTGCTACTAGACCCTTACAAATTTGAATTTTAAAACAATAAGTATATCCGAATAAGTTTTCTTTTGATGGATTAAATTTAATAGACTCAAAATGAGTAAATTTTATATTTTTTTACTCCCTATTATATTATCACTCATATACCCTTTGAATACTTTGGCTCAACAGGAATCTTATACTAATGGTAATTCTGGTTTATCACCTAAAACAAATACTAATTCCACTTCTAATACTGAAACTGCATCTGATTTGAATACTAACTTGAACACAAATACTATTAACCAAGGTGTTTCTGCTTTTAGTTCTAGCTTTAGTGGTTATAGTTCCTATGGTAGTCAATGCGGTTTATCTATTTCAGGTGGCTATATCAATAATGGTGATCAAAATAGTTATCAAGTTTTAACTACATTTAATACTAATCCTTGTACTAATCAAAGTGATTTAGAAAAAATCAGACAGGAAAATGAAAATAAAAGGGAAGTATTTAGAGCAAATGCTAACATCATTAATACTTGTATTAATGCTAGAACAGAAGCGGTAAAAAATAAAATAAATCCAGATACTGTTTGTAAACTTAATGATTTTCAAATACCAAGAAATCCTTAATTTATTTAATTAAAAAAATAGATCCCCGACTTCTTTTAATAACCTTCAAAATTACCAATAAATAATCATAGAAGTCGGGGATCTCAACACCTATTTTCATCCTGTAAATCTTAAAATCCTGGAAATCCTAATTCAGACAATTAAAAAATCAGATCCCCGACTTCTTTAAGAAGTCGGGGATCTAAACCTAATTAATAATTAACTTTTAACCAGCAGCAACCATTTCTTTTTCCAGACGTTCCAATCTTTCAGCTAAAAGTTTTTCCAAAGACTCAAGCGCCTTAGTAAAACCATCAATACCTTCAGCTAATTTATCAGAAGCCATGCGATCGGCAGCGTGCATTTTATCAAAAGTGGCCTTATCAACAGAGATTTTCTCAATAGATAAACTCGCAACCTTAGCAGGATCAAGCTTCCGGGGTAAGTCTGCAACAGTGCTTTGCAACTCCGACAACAAACCAGGAGAAATAGTCAACAAATCACAACCTGCCAACTCAGTAATTTCCCCAATGTTACGGAAACTAGCGCCCATAACTTCAGTTTTATAACCAAACTTCTTGTAGTAGTTATAAATCTTAGTAACAGATAACACACCAGGATCTTCCGCTGGGGGGTAACTATCCCGGCCAGTATCCTTCTTGTACCAATCTAAAATTCGACCCACAAAAGGAGAAATCAGAGTAATACCAGCCTCAGCACAGGCGATCGCCTGGTGAAGACCAAACAACAAAGTTAAGTTACAGTGAATACCTTCCTTCTCCAGAATTTCCGCAGCCTTGATACCTTCCCAAGTAGCCGCAATTTTAATTAAAATCCGTTCCTTAGAAATACCAGCGGCTTTATACTGCTCAATTAAATCCCTAGCCACTGCCACAGTGCTATCAGTATCATAAGATAAGCGGGCATCAACCTCAGTAGAAACCCGACCAGGGATAATTTCCAAAATCTTCAAACCAAAAGAAACCGCCAAACGCCCAAAAGCTAAAGTCACCACATCAGCTTGAGAAGCTTTAGCGCCAGCATCCTTCTTAGCTTTAATCAAAGTTTGGTCAACAATATCTTGATATTCCGGCATTTGTGCCGCCGCAGTAATCAAAGAAGGATTAGTAGTAGCATCCTGGGGGGTAAACTTCTTAATTGCTTGGATGTCCCCAGTATCTGCCACAACAACGGTTACTTCCCGCAACTGTTCTAGTAAATTCTTAGACATAATATACTCCGTGAATTTATTTGATTTAGGATTTACCAATCCCCAATTCTTTAAACTCTTTGATCATGCACACAATTCTGATTCTGGCAATTTTTCTTAACGATTGCCTAACTTTACTTTGCTAAATCATTCTTTTCCTTGTGCATAAGCTAACTTGTTTTGATGAACCGCAAAGTACGCAAAGTACACAAAGGAAGAGAATAAATAAAGTAATTGCAACCACAGACCTATTTTAAATGTTTCAAGCTGTAATTGGCTGTCCAATAGAATGCACTTTAATTAAACTGGTTGTTCCTGACATACCAATTGGTACACCAGAAGTAATCACCACCTTGTCACCCTTCTTCACCAAACCCTTCTCAACCACCGTATCCACCACTTGAGTAAACATCTCCTCCGCATGATGAACAGGTTTGATTAACAAAGGTTCTACACCCCAAGATAACGCCAACTGCCGATAAGCGGTAGGTTCGGAAGTAAGAGTAATAATTGGAGTCAAAGGGCGATATTTAGAAATCAACCGCGCCGTATTTCCAGAAGTAGTATTACAAAGAATTGCCTTAGAACCAGTTTCATAAGCCATTCTACACACAGCTTGAGCCACCGATTCAGTCACACTCAAACGCCCCGCTTCATGACTCCAACCATGTCTAGCCCCATCTTTAAGTGAATTTTCCGTTTGCACGGCGATATTGTGCATAGTCCGCACCGCCTCCACAGGATATTCACCCACAGCAGTTTCCCCAGACAACATCACCGCATCCGTACCATCCAAAATCGAATTAGCCACATCAGTAGCCTCAGCACGGGTAGGATCAGGGGCGCTAATCATAGACTCTAACATCTGAGTAGCAGTAATTACAGGCTTACCCATCAAATTACACAGACGAGTAATATCCTTTTGAATCATTGGCACTTGGTGAATAGGCATTTCCACCCCCAAATCACCCCGTGCAATCATAATTGCATCAGCGACTTCCAGAATGTCATTTAACTGTGCCACCGCTTCCGGGCGTTCAATTTTAGCGATGAGGCGAATTTTAGCCCCCGCCGCTTCAATCATGCGTTTAGCAGGTTCTAAATCTTGAGGCGATCGCACAAAAGACACCGCCACCCAATCCACGCCCAAATCAATCCCAAACCGTAAATCCTGTAAATCCTTCTCCGTAATCGAACTCACAGGTAAAGGAGTAGCAGGTAAATTCACACCCTTATGGGAAGAAACCAACCCCCCAATATCCACATGAGCGCAAATCTTATCAGCATCCCGTTTAGAAACCGTTAACTTCACCCGGCCATCATTAATCAAAATCGGCTCACCCACCCGAATCATCGCAAACAAAGTCGGCAACGGCAAAGGCAACTCATCCGCATTATCACCCTTTTCTTGTAAAACAAAAGTTACCTCAGTTCCCGCCGTCAACATCAAACCTTCCGGTGGCAACTTCCCTAACCGAATCTTCGGACCACACAAATCTTGCATAATCGCCACAGGTTTATTTAGACTTTCACCAATGCGCCGTAAATGATGGAAATTTTGGGCATGAACATCATAAGCCCCATGAGAAAAATTCAACCTAGCCATATTCATCCCCGCCTTCACCAAAGCTTCCAGCTTCTCAGGTGAAGAAGTAGCAGGTCCAACAGTACAGATAATTTTAGTTCGACGCATAAAAATCACTTAGGGTTAACGATTTGGTAGCGCACCCACCGCTTTGCGGAAGTCAAAAGTCAAAAGTCAAAAGTAAGAAATGAGGAGATGTAGGGGTAGCGCCCCCGTGCCTACCCCGATTTTGGGAGGTGGGGAGATGGGGAGAAATATTATTTTTCTTTTGCCTCTTGCCTCTTGCCTCTTGCCTTCTATTCCCTATCTCTTTGCCATTGACAACATCAAATCAACAACCCGGTTAGAGTAACCCCACTCGTTGTCATACCAAGACACAACCTTGAAGAAATTGGAATTTAACTCAATTCCTGCGCCGGCATCAAAAATACTAGAGTGAGTATCACCTTGAAAATCAGTAGAAACTACTTCCTCATCGGTGTAACCCAAAATACCCGCTAATTCACCCTCAGCGGCTTTTTTCATTGCTGCACAAATTTCTTTGTAACTGGTAGACTTCACCGTTTTAAAAGTTAAATCCACCACTGAAACATCAGGAGTTGGCACTCTAAACGCCATCCCAGTTAACTTACCCTTTACTTCTGGTAACACCAAAGCCACCGCCTTAGCCGCCCCAGTCGCAGAGGGAATAATATTTTGGGCTGCACCTCTACCACCGCGCCAGTCTTTTTTACTTGGCCCATCCACAGTAGGTTGAGTTGCAGTCATAGCATGAACTGTAGTCATCAAACCTTCCGCCAAGCCAAAATTATCATTAATGACTTTAGCGATAGGTGCTAAACAATTTGTAGTGCAACTAGCATTAGAAACAATCAAATCTTTTGTAGGATCATAAGTGTTGTGATTTACACCCATAACCATTGTTTTCACCTTATCTGGATCTTTTGTAGGTGCAGAAATCACAACCCGCTTTGCACCAGCTTTGAGGTGATTTTCCGCCCCAGCATAATCAGTAAAAAGTCCTGTAGATTCGACAACATAATCCACACCCAACTTACCCCAAGGCAATTCCGCTGGATTTCTGACGGAAACACAAGGGATAAAATGACCATCAATCACCATCCCATCTTCCCTAGCTTCCACCTTGCTGTTTAATCTACCGTGTGTAGAGTCATACTTTAACAAGTAAGCAAGATTATCAGGTGGAACTAAATCATTAATGCCCACAAACTCAATGTTAGGGTTATTTAGACCTGCTCTGAGTACCAGTCTACCAATTCGCCCGAAACCATTGATACCGACTTTTAACTTTGCCAAAATCAAACCTCCTGCTTAGTGTAGAGATGCAAACAAGGATCTTTGGCCGGAATAATTTTAATCTGACTGAATTAACTCTTGCAGTCACATAAGATATATATTTTTGGGCATGGGGCATGGGGCATTGGGCATTGGGCATTGGGCATTGGGCATTGGGCATTGGGCATGAGTGATTAGTGATTGGTAAAAATGTTTCATACCATCTCCTAATGACTAATTTATCAATCACATCCTGTACATCCTCAAATCCTGGACATCCTGTATCCCTAACGGGAGACGTTTAGCCACTTCAGACAAAATTATACTAAAAGTCTTGCTGTGTCTATTTTTTAAGCCATTTAAAGGAGATTTTGTATCATGACTATCTACACACCTCGGCAAATCGCCAAAACCCCTATTCTTTCGTTGAGGTGTGTGGATTGCTTACTGTGTAAGGGTTTGAGCTATGTGTTTGACTAATTTCTTAGATGGTTTTACAATCTTTTTTAGAGGTGTGTGGATTTGCAGTCTGAAATCCTTACTGGGTAAGGGCTGCTAGACGACCTCCCCACCGATTGGGTTAAATCGGAATTAATGGAAACGTGTAGGCACCTGAGTTTGCCAAACTTTGAAAATTCAACCCCACCGATTGGGTTAAATCGGAATTAATGGAAACATCATAGAGACCATGAATCTCCCGACACAGATCCCCACCGATTGGGTTAAATCGGAATTAATGGAAACCTTGCTTGACCTCGGAGAGCAAGTCCTTAGATAAAGAAAGTGTAGACAAAAATGTACAATAAGGTTGAAGTATAGACATTGACCTCATGTACAAGCCTCATGAATTTGCAAAAA
>RDXV01000264.1 GCA_004292695.1 Nostocales cyanobacterium
TTGACAGTTGACAGGGAGGATGAATAACCCAATGCCCAATGCCCAATGCCCAATGCCCAATGCCCAATGCCCAATGCCCAATGCCCAATGCCCAATGCCTAATGACTAATGACTAATGACTAATAACTAATGACTAAGGAGAAAACAATAGGGTGGGAGATTTTGGCACAATTATAACTGCTATGATTACGCCGTTTGATGCCAACGGTAACGTTAACTATGAAGTGGCTGGTAAACTAGCAGCGCATTTAGTTGATAATGGTACAGATTCAATAGTTGTTTGTGGAACAACAGGAGAATCTCCTACTTTAACTTGGGATGAAGAATACCAGTTATTTGTAGAACTGTTGCAAGCTGTAGCGGGAAAAGCAAAGATCATTGCTGGGTGTGGTTCTAACTCCACCGTAGAGGCGATCGCCGCCACCCAAAAAGCAGCTAGAATAGGAGTGCATGGTTCATTACAAGTAGTTCCTTACTATAACAAACCGCCGCAAGCGGGACTGTATCACCATTTTCAGGAAATAGCAAAAGCCTGTCCTGAATTACCAATGTTGTTGTACAATATTCCTGGGCGCACTGGTCAAAATCTCAGTCCCGAAACAGTAGTGCAGTTGGCACAAATAGAAAATATAGTCGGGATTAAGGAAGCTAGTGGTAGTATAGAACAAGCTAGTGAAATTCGCCGCTTGACACCACCGGATTTTGATATTTACGCTGGAGATGATTCTCTTACGCTACCTCTGTTAGCGATTGGGGCAAAAGGTGTAGTTAGTGTCGCCTCCCATTTAGTGGGAAATCAATTACAACAGATGGTTTCAGCCTTTAATGCAGGTAAGGTTCAAGTTGCCGCAGAAATTCATCTACAATTATTCCCATTGTTTAGAGCGTTGTTTTTAAACACAAACCCCATACCTGTGAAACAAGCATTAAAACTACAAGGATGGGAAGTTGGTTCAGTACGTCTACCCCTATGGGAAACAGGTACAGAAATCTGTCCACAATTAGAAGCAGTGATGCAGAAGTTAAATTTAGTCTAAGGACTAATACGAGGTGAGAAAACTAGCCAAATGCTGGTTTTCCAAATTGCTTATAGATAAATTGTAATAATTACTGCGAAATTGCAATTTCAATATCTGTGTTAAAACTGAAAGATAAAGGAATGATAGAAAAATAATTTTCAGATCATTTTCACAAACTACTCAGTTAAAATTGTCAATTCATTTTTATTTATTCAGTAACTAAAAAATTGATGGATATATGAAGTCGAAATTGGCTATTTCTAAATTGATTAAATAGGCATTTAATTTTGTCTTTCATAGAAAAAACCTAACCTATCAACCGATTAACAACTCACAAAATATCAAGGAGAAAATGGCTAAAAACGAAGCAAATTCTGCCCTAAAAATTATTCCTTTGGGCGGTCTACACGAAATAGGAAAAAACACCTGTGTATTTGAATATGAGGATGAAATCATTCTCTTAGATGCAGGTTTGGCGTTTCCCACAGAAGCGATGCACGGTGTCAATATCGTTTTACCTGACACTACTTATCTACGGGAAAATCGCCATAAAATTAAGGGGATGATCGTTACTCACGGTCATGAAGATCACATTGGTGGGATTGCTTTTCACCTCAAACAATTTGATATCCCAGTCATTTACGGACCAAGACTGGCGATGGCTATGTTAGAGGGTAAATTAGAAGAAGCGGGAGTACGCGATCGCACAGAATTGAGAACTGTTTTACCCCGTGATGTGGTCAGAATTGGTACAGCCTTTTTTGTAGAATACATCCGTAACACCCATTCCATTGCTGATAGTTTCACCGTTGCTATTCACACCCCATTAGGTGTAGTTATTCATACTGGTGACTTTAAAATTGACCATACCCCAGTAGATGGGGAAATGTTTGATTTACAGCGTTTAGCGGAACATGGGGAAAAAGGTGTACTGTGCTTGTTAAGTGATTCCACAAACGCGGAAGTACCAGGGTTTACACCTTCAGAACGTTCTGTTTACCCCAACTTAGACAGGGTATTCTCCCAAGCTAAGGGACGTTTATTTGTTACCACCTTTGCTTCCAGTGTTCACCGGATCAACTTGGTTTTACAGTTAGCTAAGAAACATAACCGGGCAGTTAGCGTAGTTGGGCGTTCCATGCTGAACTTAATTGCCCATGCTAGAAACTTAGGTTACATCAAATGTGAAGATAGCCTTTTCCAACCCCTACATACCATTCGTGGCTTACCGGATGAGAATGTACTGATTTTAACCACTGGTTCACAGGGGGAAAGAATGGCAGCTATGACTAGAATTGCCAACAAAGAACACCCCCACATTAAAATCCGCGAAGGCGATACAGTTGTCTTCTCCGCTAACCCCATTCCTGGAAATACCATTGCGGTAGTTAACACCATTGATAAATTAATGATTCAAGGTGCAAACGTCGTTTATGGTAGAGATAAAGGGGTTCACGTTTCTGGACATGGTTGTCAGGAAGAACAAAAGCTGATGATAGCTTTAACCCGTCCTAAATTCTTTGTACCTTTTCACGGTGAACACCGGATGTTGGTTAAACATTCAGAAACCGCTCAAAGTATGGGCATTCCTAAAGAGAATATGGTGATTATTCAAAATGGGGATGTGATTGAACTGACGGAAAATTCTATCAGTGTAGCTGCTAAAGTTCCATCAGGTATTGAACTGGTAGATACTACAAGTTCTGGAATGGTGAGTTCCAAAGTGTTGCATGAAAGACAACGCATGGCTTCTGAAGGACTGGCTACCATTGCAGTGGCTGTTGATTGGAACGGTAAGCTGTTAGCTAAACCAGATATTCATTTACAAGGTGTTGTTACCAGTATTGAAAAATCACTGATGCTGAAATGGTTGCAGCAAAGAATTGAGGAAATTCTCAGTGTGCGCTGGCTAGAATTTGTGACTGGTAAGGATACTGATGATATAGATTGGGGCGGTTTACAGGAGATGTTAGAGAAAGAATTAGCCCGTTCTTTACGTCGGGAGTTGCAATGTCAACCTTCTGTAACGCTGTTGTTGCAGTATCCAGATCAACAACAAGCTCAAGCTCAAGCTCAAGCTGCTAAGGTTTCTGATGGGAGAAGAAGAAGAACTCGTTCTACGGCGGTGGCTTCTTAAAGTTTTAAAGGTTTAAAGATTTATTTCACGCAAAGACGCAAAGACGCAAAGGTTTCTCAGTGTCTTTGCGTTTTTGTTTGAGATTAGGATTATAGCTGTAGTTATTTAGATTAAGTCATAATTATTCTTAAAGATAGAAAACAAGGAATAGGAAATAGGAAACAAATAATCAAGATGTACCTGGTTTTGCAAAAATCAAATGGGAGACTTATATGTTAAATTACAATACATTAAATTGTTTACCTTCTTCAGCAGAATTACCAGACTCAGACGATACCCCAGTGGATAACGAACTACAAATTTTAATTCCCAATTTATTATTAGCCATCCTAGTGAATATTTGGCAAAAGCGAGATGATTGGTTTTTTGGGATTAATATGGGAATTTATTATGCGGGAAGTAAACCTGCTATAGTCCCAGATGCCTTTTTAAGTTTGGGAGTAGAACGCTTTGTTGGTGAAAATGGACGTTCTAGTTATGTACTTTGGGAAGAAGATGGTATTCCCCCAATTTTAGCTTTAGAAATTGTTTCTCAAACTTACAATTACGAATATGAACAAAAGAAATTAGACTATGCAGAATTAGGCATTTTATATTATGTCATTTATGCCCCTACACGCCTACGTCGGAAACGTCAACGTTTAGAAGTTTACCGCTTAGTTAATGGTGAATATATCCTTCAACCAGGGGATAAAATTTGGATGCCAGAGGTAGGTTTAGGTATTGGTAGGGAACAGGGAATTTATCAAGGTAGAACCAGAGAATGGTTATATTGGTATGAGGAAAATGGTAATAGATATTCTACCCAAGAGGAAGAATTGCAAGCTCTGTTAGCTAGATTACAAGCAAGGGGAATTGACCCAAATACATTGTAAATAATCCGAGACTTACACAAAAATCCTCCAAAACTCTTTTCCTCACACATTGTTAAGTAGGTAGGCGTTGAAAATTGTCCTCATGGCAAGGCAAGAGGCAAAAGGCAAAAGGCAAGAGGGAAGAGACTTTCAGCGATTTTACATTTTGTTAC
>RDXV01000089.1 GCA_004292695.1 Nostocales cyanobacterium
TCCAAAAATTTAGGGATGACAGATGACTCAAACTCTTGCCTATTGCCTATTGCCTCTTGCCTACCCTCACGAAAAGACTTTCTCAGCAAGTCCTAAATAGATGAATTTTGATCTTTGAGATGTGAGAAAATATGATCATTGATAATTCAAATTCAGGTTCAAATTTAGGTTCAGATTATTTGTAAATTCAAGAAGTTATAAATTCTCATGTCTCATCCCCTTTATGTGGCTTTTATTTGGCATCAACACCAACCGCTGTATAAGTCTCCGGTTAGCCAGCAGTATCGCTTACCTTGGGTTAGATTACATGGTACTAAAGATTATCTCGATTTAATTTTACTGTTAGAAAAGTATCCTAAATTACACCAAACTGTCAATTTAGTACCCTCCTTAATTTTGCAGTTAGAAGATTATATTGCGGGTACTGCGTTTGATCCTTATTTAACTGCTAGTTTGACTTCTGTGGAACAGTTAACTACGGAACAAAAAGAGTTTATTATTCAACATTTTTTTGATGCTAATCATCATACGTTAATTGATCCTCATCCCCGTTATGCCGAGTTGTATTATCAAAAACAGGAAAAAGGTCAAACTTGGTGTTTAGCAAATTGGCAAGCGGTAGATTATAGTGATTTGTTAGCTTGGCATAATTTAGCATGGATTGATCCACTTTTTTGGGATGATCCAGAAATTGCAGCTTGGTTAAAACAGGGACGTAATTTTACTTTAGGCGATCGCCAACGCATCTATTCTAAACAACGGCAAATTCTCAGTCGCATTATTCCCCAACACCGGAAAATGCAGGAAAATGGACAGTTGGAAGTTACCACCACCCCCTACACACACCCTATTTTACCCCTGTTAGCTGATACGAACTCTGGAAGGGTAGCAGTGCCAAATATGACATTACCTAACCAGCGTTTTCAGTGGGTGGAAGATATTCCTAAACATTTACAAAAAGCCTGGGATTTATATAAAGATAGGTTTGGACAAGTACCCAGAGGTTTATGGCCTTCGGAACAATCTGTTAGTCCAGAAATTTTACCGTATATTATTAAACAAGGCTTTAAGTGGATTTGCTCAGATGAAGCGGTTTTAGGTTGGACACTGCAACACTTCTTTCATCGAGATGGTGCGGGAAACGTGCAACAACCGGAATTATTATACCGTCCCTATCGCTTGCAAACTCCAGCCGGTGATGTTTCCATTGTATTCCGGGATCATAGATTATCAGATTTAGTTGGTTTTACGTATGGTGCAATGCAGCCAAAACAGGCAGTTGCAGACTTAGTAGGACATTTACAGGCGATCGCCAGAAAACAAAGAGAAAACCCAACTCCACAACCTTGGTTAGTTACTATTGCATTAGACGGCGAAAATTGCTGGGAATTTTATCCCCAAGACGGTAAACTTTTCCTAGAAACATTATATGAAAACCTGAGTCATCAAGAAAACATTCAACTGGTAACAGTCTCAGAATTTCTAGAAAAATACCCAGCTACAGCAACCATTCCCGGTGAAAAATTACATAGTGGTTCATGGGTAGATGGTAGTTTTACAACATGGATCGGCGATCCTGTAAAAAATCGCGCTTGGGACTATTTAACCCAAGCAAGACAAACCCTAGCAAAACATCCCGAAGCAACCGAAGAAAATAACCCTGCTGCGTGGGAAGCATTATATGCAGCGGAAGGTTCTGATTGGTTTTGGTGGTTTGGAGAAGGACATTCATCAAATCAAGATGCCATATTTGATCAACTATTTAGAGAACATTTATATGGCATTTATAAAGCATTAAATGAACCTATTCCAGCCTATTTAACCCAACCTTTAGAAGTACATGAAGCCAAATTAGATCACCGTCCAGAAAGTTTTATTCACCCCATAATTGACGGTAGAGGAGATGAACAAGACTGGGATAAAGCCGGCAGAATAGAAATAGGTGGTTCAAGGGGAACAATGCACCAAAGTAGCTTAGTACAACGCATTTTTTACGGAGTAGATCACCTAAATTTTTATGTGCGAGTAGACTTTAAAAATGGAGTCACACCAGGAAAAGAACTACCCAAAGAATTAAACCTATTGTGGTATTATCCTGATAGAGCAATGATCAATAGTCCTGCACCTTTAGCAGAAGTTCCTGATCTTGCACCAGTTAATTATTTCTTTCACCATCACTTAGAAATTAACCTAATTTCCCAAACAATTAACTTTCGAGAAGCAGCAGAAAATTATCAATGGCATCCCCGCGCTAGTCGCGCCCAAATTGCGTTAAACTCTTGTTTAGAAATAGCAGTACCTTGGGCAGATTTGCAAGTACCCCCTGACTATCCTGTGCGGTTAGTTTTGATATTAGCTGATGAGGGTTGTTATCACAGTTACTTACCAGAAAATTCCTTAATTCCCATAGAAGTACCGTAGAAAGGAGTCAGGAGTCAGGAGTCAGGAGGAAGAAAATAATGTAGGTTGGGTTGACGAAAGGAAACCCAACATTTTTTATATCTCACGCAGAGACGCAGAGAACGCAGAGAAGAAAGGAAAATTTACACTGTTATAGATTTATTGATTACATCTTGTAATTCTTTCTGCACTTGTTCAAGTTCTTGGCGTTTTTGGTTAATAAATGCTTTTTCTATTTCCCGTTGTTCTAGGTTGTCTTGGTGAGCTTTTTCTTGTTGTTCTAGCAAATTTTCATATAATGAAATTGCTTCTGCAATGACGCGACTAGAATTTTCAACTCTGCTAATGAAAACAGTCTGAATAATTTCGTTTAGTTTCTCAGAAACCTTATCCATAGATTCTTCACTATTAAATTTTTCAAAGCCTATTTCAAATACTTTAATCTTTATTTGGTCATGTAATCCATCAAAATCTAGTAATCCAAAACCAAAAGAACCAGCAATTGCAGCAGCAACAGCAGCTACAACAATTGCAATAAATCCTAGTCCTGTAAATGCTATTAATCCCACAGCTAACGCACCACCTACTCCAATCCCCCCACCAATTCCACCTAAACCCATAAAATCATCATTGATACCTTTAATAGATAACTTCATTTGCTGGCTAAAGTTGGTTTGAATTTGTTGGTCTAATTTTTGAAAGTCAGCTTGAATTGCTTCTAATTCATAAGCAATATTAGCATCTAAATATTCTATACCTTTCTTGAGAATAACATCTTTTAAACTTTGATTACCCCATTTATCTATTTCTTGTGATAAGTCTCTAATAAATTGATTGGTGTAATCTTTAATAAGTTTATCTTGACTCAGAACTGGGTTATGTTCAGAATGCCAAAATGCACTTTTTTCTGCCATTCTATCACCTAATTCTTCACGCCATTCATCCCAAGATTCACTAGCTAATTCATACACTTCATCTATGACATTAGATACTAATATACGGATCCTGACATCTCTACCACTTGCTTCACCTATTTTTTCTAATATTTCTAGTTTTTGCGCTTCGGAAATTTGAATTTTACCTTCTGAAGTTTGTTCGGATTGAGATAGATTATTTAAAGATTTATGAATGATTCTATTTATTTGTTCAACAGATTGGTGAATTTTTACTTTTCCACTTTCAAAAGTTAGAAATTTCTCAAGAGACAAAGTAAAATCTTTAAATGATTGTAAATACTCATCTTCAATTCCCTGTAACATTGCATCTAACGCAGCTTGAGCAGAAATAAAATGAACACGATTTTCACCTATAACTATAGGATTCTGACCACTGACAAACCTTTCAATTCTCTGTTTTACTTGTTCACGACCTTTTTCTGTTCGCACTAAATCCATAAAATTACCTACTACAAAAAGATTATTAGCAGGTTCATTTTCTTTACCATAATTTAGTTTAGTTCTCAAGTCTTGAAGTAGTTCACGTTCTCCCTGAGTTAAAGAACGAGATACATTAGTTAAGAAAATAGCAGCATCAGTATTTTGAAGAATTTTGTGAGTAATTAAAGTTCTGTCAGGATGTTCATTTAAACCTGGTGAATCTATAATTTCTACACCACTACTACATAAATCTAAATCAGGATGTTCAAAAATAATTTCTTCAATTTCAGAATGTGCTAATTCATCACTTAGACATTCAATCGCTGCTTCTTCAGAAATAGTTGCTTTGAGGTGATAATCTTCTAAAGAAATTTCTTCTTCTTTCCCATTTTTATAGCGACAAATTACTCGTTTCTTAGTACCATATTTGAGAATGCTAATTGTACCACTACAAGGTATTTCTCTTGCTGGTTGAATTTCTTCACCTAACAAAGCATTTAATAACGTTGATTTACCTTGACTAAATTCACCAACAACGGCTAACCTAAACCGTTGATTTTGGATTTTATTATATACTTCTGTAATATCATCTATCAAAGTAGAAGGCAAGAAACTATGATCTTTACATTCGTGAATTATTTGAGAAACCAAGTTACAATAATTGTCTAATTCCTGACGATAGACTTGGAACTTTTTCAATTCATCATAAGATACCGTTGTATGCTTCTGGTTAGTTTTAATTTCTGGTTTAGCGGGTAAGATTGCTAATAGATCACTTGCTGCTTTTACAAAGACTGTATCAAGTTCTTGAAACCGAGAAGGATGTAGTAAAAAATGTATTTCATTTAAAGCACTTGCATCAATATTTCCTTGATGAGTAAATGCAATCTCAAAAACTTCTAAATATTCAGATTTAACATCTAAATTTTTAGCAACTATTCCTAAGTATTGCTTTTCTCGTAAATCAATTTCACCATCTGCGGATGACATTTCATAACCAAAACCAATTAATAATATTTTTTCTGATTCAGAAAGTGGAGATGTTAACTTTAACAAATCTTGATTTTTTTTATAAGTTTGATTTTCTTTCACTCCTTTAATCATTAAATGTGTCAATCTTCGCACATCACTTTCTGGTAAGCTAAAACGATACAAAATTTTTAGTAAGCGTTGTTTTTCTTGTTCTTCTACTGTCCCATCTACAAATATTACTCCCATTAGCACTGTTACCAAACTGGCTAAAAATAATACCTGTGGTGTGACATCCCGTTGGCTCAGTTTTTGTCCTGTGATGCGTGATAATAAATCAACAGTCTCAGAAGTAACTCGTGAAGTATCCATAAAAATCACCAGTGGATAGAGTGTGTAAAAATTATTATTCCCTAATTTAATCAAATTTAACGCATTTACCGCACAATCACGGTTATTAGTATTGAAATTTATCAGTTAAGCTATAAAAGTACATATTGATTCAATAAACTCTACAAAGATATGATGTATCAATTTCCATCTATCATTCAAGCTGGTATTGAAGCTGGTAAATATATCCCCGTCTTTAGTAATGGTGTACCTCTAAGCATTGCTAGAGATGCTGTTACAGGTCAGTTTGTGTCTCATGCTATTGGTGTTGTTAATCCATTATCACCATTGGTAGCTGCTCCTAATTTTCTCATGACTGGGTTGCAGATGTATCAAAATCAACAAAATTTTACAGCAGTCATGGGTAGCTTACAAACTATCCAAAACAGTTTAGGAGTATTACAAGCAACAACCGCCCTCATCGGTGTAGGAACAGTTGCAGGTGTAGCATTAACAGCAGTGAACTTACACCAAACCCTGAAATTGCGGAAAGAAGTTGAGCAAATGCGGTTAGAGGTCAAAAATGGCTTTATTGACTTGAAACAAGCCTTAAAAGACCAAGGAGCAGAAATTCGACAATTAATTGAACAGGTAGCCCAAGATATCAAATTTGAACAACATCGCACGGTTTTGATTAGAGCCTATGGTTTATTTGTGCAAGCTATAAACCGCTTGCGTTCTGCCATGCAATTACAAGATATTAGCCGCAGAAATGCAGAAATTGACGCTGCTAGAGGTATGTTATTTGAGGCTTTAGCAGATTATACTAATCCCCATTTATTAGCAGAAACCTGTGCGCCTGGACAACTGCGCCGGTTAGAATGTTCTTGGGCTATTGAACAAGCAATTATTACTACTTATCAATTACAAAATGAAGTTTCGGCTGTGAGCGATCGCCTATCTCAATTACAAGATACAATCTATGAAAATGCCATCAATGTAATTGAAAAATGTGAATCCCAAGACGAACTTGATTTTCTCTTTCCTGAACTTACCCGCATTCATAATCATGATTTAGTAATTATCGAATCATGGCAAAATCATATAGATTGGGTAAAATCTTTACCACCAGAAGAATTACAACTTTTAAACAGTGCAGATTTCAACAATTCAGAACTCACTGAAAATATCTCCATTTCAGAAATACCAGCAGAACAAATAACTTATGAAATCATAGCCGAAAAATCACATTTTTCTTCTTTACGGGATCAATTATTATTTATGTTTGCACCAGAATTAAGAAATGAGTATGAAAATTATGTAAGTCAACAAGCTGCAAATTCTGGATATAGAACCTTAGTTACTTCTAATTTACAACTAGCATCAGATTTAACCGTAGCTAATCTTTTTCACTATTTTAATATTAGAGATGAATCAGAAGCAGAATAGAATGATATCTCACGCTCCAGACGCAGAGAACGCAGAGAAGAAAGGAAGATAAAAATGAAAAATTGTCTCTCTTTTCTCTGTGTCCTCTGTGCCTCTGTGGTTCGTTTGAAAAAATATTTTTCGTTCTTATACTCTGTAATGAATTTTTAAAGGTTTTACCTTTTGTTTACAGGGAGTCAGAGACTCCTGATATCATTCCTAGTCTGGAGACTGGGAACGAGAGAACGAGAAACGAGATAATATTAATATTTAACCTTAAATGCTATCAGGATCTACACCTAAAGCTCTTAATCTTTCTGCTAATAATTGAGCGCGTTGTTCAGCATTTTCAGCCCGTTTTTGTTGCTGTTTCGCTCTTTCATCACCAGTCATTAACACATTACCATCTTGATCACACCAACGTAACCAAGTATCATTTTTACCTTCAAATTCTCCTTCCCACAACGTTAAACCTAAACCAATTTCTTCTAACCAATGATTTTCAGTTTCTACATATCTTCTCGCTTTGAGATTATAAACTGTTAAAACTTTATTTCCTAAGTGTACATTAGGATCATAAACAACATAATGATAAACCCGCATTTTTTCATAAATTTTCAGTTTTTTATCGAGTTCTTCCCCTTCTTGGTTAGAAACTATTTCTATTGCTACTTCTGGAACTTTACCAAACTTCCAAACCAGATAACAACGATTTTGTTTTTCCCACCAGTTTTCAGGAGTTTCTACATCAAAACTGACAAATACATCAGGAACTATAGCAGGTTCACCATAAGTATGGTAAACTCCTACGTTAGCTTCAGCTAAAAATACTTGTTTCTCTAAGGAACTGTACAGAGAACCGACTAATAAACGTTGTTGTTTGGCAGATGCGAGATTATCCACTGGTGTATCATCTTCTGTAATTAGCAGGTTGGCATCTGGTACATCGCAATTATCAATATCCTTGATTAAAAGTTGCTCAACCATGATTTCATCCACTATTTGAGGAATTGATTAGTTGATCTTAACATTGAATGATTGTCTGTAGTGGATTTTTCAAAATATAATCTGATCAGAAAACTGTAATTTTGTTAAAAATACTTTCTAAAAAGTTAATTTATTACCTATTCTAAAATTACTAAACTAAACGCTTAATTATCAAATAACATCCTGTAAATCCTCAAATCCTGGAAATCCTGATTCTGACAAAAAAACAGGGTTTAGCACCGCCAAACCCCTACCAACCAAATATTAAAACTCCGCACTTTGTGGAGTACGTGGGAAAGGAATCACATCCCGAATATTCCCCATCCCCGTCATAAACTGTACCAACCTTTCAAACCCCAAACCAAAACCAGCATGAGGTACAGTACCATAACGACGTAAATCTAAATACCACCACAAATCTTCAGGTTTCATACCCTGTGCTATAACCCGTTTTTCTAACACATCTAACCTTTCTTCCCGTTGCGAACCACCAATAATTTCACCTATTTTCGGTGCTAAAATATCCATCGCTCTCACGGTTTTTTCATCATCATTCAACCGCATATAAAAGGCTTTAATTTGCGCTGGATAATCAGTAACAATCACAGGTTTTTTAAACAATTGTTCCGCTAAATAACGTTCATGTTCTGATTGTAAATCAGCACCCCAACTAACAGGATATTCAAATTTCACATCCGCTTTTTCTAAAAGTTTCACTGCATCGGTATAAGTCAACCTTTCAAATTCATTATTAATAATATTGTTAGCAGTGTATAAAACAGTATTATCAATTCTTTGATTGAAAAATTCCATATCTTCAGAGCAGGTTTCCATCACATAATTAAAAATATGTTTGAGGAAATCTTCTGCTAAATTCATATCTCCTTCTAAATCACAAAACGCCATTTCTGGTTCTACCATCCAAAACTCGGCTAAGTGACGAGATGTGTTAGAATTTTCAGCGCGGAATGTGGGACCAAAGGTATAGACATTAGAAAACGCCATAGCCATAATTTCCGCTTCTAATTGTCCACTTACTGTTAAATAAGTTGGTTTACCAAAGAAGTCTTGACTATAATCAACTTCTTTATTTTCAGTGCGGGGAATATCTTTTAAATTCAAACTGGTAACACTGAATAATTCTCCTGCACCTTCACAATCACTGGCGGTTAAAATGGGAGTATGCACCCACATAAAACCCCGTTCTTGGAAAAATTGATGGATAGCAGTTGCACAAGCATTTCTCACCCGAAATACTGAACCAAAGGAATTAGTTCTACCTCTTAAATGGGCAATTGTTCTGAGAAATTCAAAGCTATGACGTTTCTTTTGCAGAGGATAGGTTTCGGGATCAGCATCTCCGTAAACTTTGACTGTATCTGCTTTTAATTCTATTCTTTGTCCTTTACCTTGAGATGCCACTAATACCCCTGCAACTTCCACAGAAGCACCTGTATTTATCTGTTTTAATATGGCTTCGTAGTCTGGTAAATCTTGATTTATAACTATTTGTATGTTAGATAAACATGAACCATCATTAATTTCTAAAAAGGCAAATCCTTTTAATTCCCGTTTGGTTCTTACCCAACCTTGCACGGTTAAGGTTTCTTCCGGTTGACCACTTCTTAATATTTCGGCAATTCGATGTTTAATCATTTTTTACAACTTGGATTTTTCTTACTATATATAACACTAATTTTCACAAAATAGGGAACGGGGAACAGGGAATAAGAAAGAATAAATCACCCAATTACCAATTACCAATTACCAATTACCCAACAGAAGATTTTAATAACCAACCAATGAGAACTCCTAAACCACCAAAGCGGACGGCTTGCCAAAATGGCCGATTTAAACTTTTCCAAGAAAATAGCTGACTTTCCAGGTTAATCTCTAATAATTCTAATTCTTTTTCTATCCGTTCTAATTCGGCTTTAAGTTCTGGTGTCTTCTGTTTATTTTGTTTGAGATTTTGGATTTCTTGTTGCCATTGTGCCTTTTTTTGTTGATCTTGTTGCACTTGGGCGTATCTCTCTTTTAGGAGTCGCAGTGAAGTCTCTACTTCTTCCAGTTCTTTTTCAAAGTCTGACTGCTGGTTTTCCTCTGGGTTGGTCATTGGTCACTACTGATTGGTTATGATAGTTAAATCATAACTTTCAATTTTCTATTTTCTACTTAGTTTTATTTATGCCTCAAACCAACCAATTACAAGATGTTTCTACTTTAGAACTAGCTCAGGCTTTGATGGAACGGTTAACTATTTCTTCCAGTGACTGGCATCGTCTCAAATCTAACCGCAATGCCCGCGCTAGTGAGCTTGTAGCGGCTGCTATGGTGTTTTTGGCTAAAAATGAACCTCAAGAGGCTCAAGCTAGGTTAGAACAAGCTGTAGGCTGGTTAAATAAGTCTGTTTCTGCACCCCCCTGTCCTACTCATGGTAAGCATTAAGGGGTTGGGGTGATGGGGTGATGGGGATAGAGATTAGTTCTTTACTCTTCTGTCACCTGTCACCTGTCACCTGTCACCTACCTCCTATCTTCTTAAAGATAATAAACGCCTAGTTTCTATTTGTTTACATAATGTTAATTCTGTACCTTTACGATTCCATTTCACTTGATCAAAAATTTGGTGAAGTAGAGTCATTCCGCGACCATTTTCTGATTCGTCTGGCGGTAAATAATCAGTGGGATCGCTATTAGCTTGACAACAAGGTGTAAAACCATTTCCTTGATCCGATATTACCCACCAATATTGATTATCTATAAGGGAAAAACGCACTACTACCAATTTACCTGGATCAAGGTTGTTACCGTGTTTGGCTGCATTAACTAAGGCTTCTTGAAGTCCTAGCCGCAGTTCAGCCTGTAGTTTGGCAGGAACTTCTGCCAATAATAAATCTAATATTGGACACAAATAAAGAGTTGAGGCAAAACTAATTGTACCCCAGGAACGTCCTAATGGACGGAAAGAAATGGTAATCACAAGAGAAACCCCGTAGCTTTTAGTTAGCTAGACATCAGTTCGCTGTTACACACACCCTGATGATAATTTAGGTGGTCATGTTGTTTTAAAACTTGCGTCTGTAAAACTAATTTTTGAAAATGCTGGGGAGCATTGACTTGATAAAAAGTTAAAATTGCTTAATTACAATTCGGCTGTAATTGCTTTGTGAATTCAAGCTAGTTCTTACTTGTTACTGTTGACTACTTTGATTTAGTAGTCTAGTTTTCAGTTTTTCAGCCTCTTGATAATTTATGCCATTTAGTCCACCTTTTTAAATCGTAGTCTATGCGGTTTAAACAGTTTGAAAATGAAAGTTTTTATTTTTTGTTATCTTAATTATAGCATTATTACTATTGATTATTACTAAGAATTTTTTGGTATTTGGTTTTTTGATAATAATTCATCAATGTTTAGGGATTTGGTAATCTTTCTAAAAATGCTGCTGTTTCTACGTGAGATGTTTGGGGGAAAAAGTCTGCTGGTTGTACTTTCCTTAATTGGTATGATCCTTGATCACACAGCATTTTCAGGTCACGGGCTAGGGTTGCTACTTTACAACTGACGTAAACTATGCTTTTGGGTTTGAGGTTAAGTAAGGATTTGATTACATTTACATCACATCCTTTTCTCGGTGGATCAAGTAATACGATATCTGGTATGATGTCTAAATTCGGTAAAACTTTTTCTACTGCTCCTACTAAAAATTTGACGTTGTTAATTCCGTTATGCTGGGCGTTAAAAATCGCCTGATCTATTGCTGCTGGTTGTACTTCTAATCCTATGATTTCTCTGGCTTGTTTTGCTAGAGGTAAGGTTAAAGTTCCGATTCCACAATAGGCATCTAATACTGTTTCATGGCCTTGTAAATTTAGCTCTTTTTGAATTAGTTGCAAAAGTGCTTCTGCTGTTTCTGTGTGTACTTGAAAAAATGTATCTGGGCGTATCTGAAATTCTAGACCTGCAAATTCTTCTGTTAGGTATGGAATTCCGGCTATACATTCTGTCTCTTTTCCAAATATAGCATTTGTGCGATCACTATTGCGATTTAAACAAACTCCTACTAACTGGGGATGACGCTGTAACCATTGCTGTGCTTGATTTTCAATATTTGGCAATTTGCCATTTTTAACTATTAAGGTAAGGAGTATTTGCCCTGTGCGGCGGCCTATACGTAAACTTAGGTGGCGAATTTCTCCTTGGTGTCTTTTTTCATCATAAATTGTCCAACCTTGCTGTTTAATATCCTGTTTGATTTCTGCTAAGAAGGGGTTTAAACGCTGATCCTGGATCGGACATTGATTTAGGTTGATGATCTGGTGAGTGCCTTTTTGATAATACCCGGTTTGAATTTGTCCTGTGGCGGAAATTCCCAGGGGGTAGGTGACTTTGTTACGATAACCCAAGGATGCAAGGGTGGTAAGAATTGGGTTAACTGGAGGATTTTTAAAACCGCCAATTCTTTCTAATGCTTGAACTACTTGATTTTGTTTAGCTTGAAGTTGATACTGATATTCTATATGTTGCCACTGACAACCACCACATTTATCAGCGACTATGCAACTAGGACGAATACGTTGAGGTGATGCTTGAATAATTTGTAATGGGATAGCATGAGCATATTTGGGTTTAACGTGTGTCAGCCTGACTAGGAGGCGATCGCCTGGTACTGTATCTGGAACAAACACCACACGCTGCTCAAATTTTCCCACTCCATCCCCCGTGTCACTTAAATCAGAAATCTCTACTTCGATGATTTCACCCTGCCGCCAAACTGTGTTACTCATGTTAGTTATTAGTCATTAGTCATTAGTCATTAGTTGGTGGCAATAGGCAAAAGTTACAAAATATTGCAAAATATTAATTTAATTTGCATAAATTACACCAACTACCAATTACCCATTACCAATTACCTATTACCAATCACCAATATACCCTTCACTTCTGTACCGAGAAATAGGTAAACTAGCAAATAATAATAATTCATTTGATTCCCATAATCATGACTGTAATTAGCCAAGTTATTCTCCAAGCTGATGACGAACTGCGTTACCCTAGCAGTGGCGAACTCAAAAGCATCAAAGAATTCCTAAAAACAGGTGAACAGCGGACCAGAATTGCTGCTACCCTGTCTGAAAACGAGAAAAAGATCGTTCAGGAAGCAACCAAAAAACTGTGGCAAAAGCGCCCTGATTTTATCGCTCCCGGTGGTAATGCTTACGGTGACAAGCAACGCGCTTTATGTATCCGTGATTTTGGCTGGTACTTACGCTTAATCACCTATGGTGTACTTGCTGGTGACAAAGAACCCATTGAAAAAATCGGTTTAATTGGTGTGCGGGAAATGTACAACTCTTTAGGTGTTCCTGTTCCTGGTATGGTTGAAGCTATCAACTGTCTCAAAAAAGCATCTTTAGATTTACTAGATGCTGATGATGCAGCAGCAGCAGCACCTTACTTTGATTACATTATTCAAGCGATGTCCTAAGTCTTAGGTTTGTAGTGATTCTATCAGTGGAATTACCATAAACTGAATTAAAGATTTAGCGATCGCCTCTAGGCTAATAATTCGCTGAATAATACCGATAAGATTCTTCCTTTGATCACAATTTCCCCACACTTAGTAGTGGCTATGGCAAATATACACATATATTATGTCAAGTTATTAGTAAGTTGTGGGGATATATTATTTGTATTGCGTCAACTTTTTTGATGTAGTAAAACTTTAAATAATCATAAAAAAAATAAAAAACCGACAGATGGCTGTCGGCCATTAGTTGTGTTCCCTATTAATGACTCGGCTAGAGTTTAGTTGTACACCATTATGCCAAGATGCCAATAATTGGCAGAGGATCTTCATCATCTATAATTGTGATTGTTGTCATATTTTCTAGTGACGAAAATCACTGTTTTTATAATCAATTAGTGAGTCAAATTTCTCTGGGATTTAATCGGGAAAATAGGATCATATTGATGGATATTAACACAATGGTTTTGTGTTATACAAGAGCCAATTAAAGAAGTAATAAAAATATACAGTTAATTATGAAGATTCAATTGTTGTGCGATTCGTTGGGTAGAAACTAACTCTGAAATGAGTGGAGGATTACCCGCAAGGAACTGAACCTTGAAAACTGAGAGTTTCATGTAGGTGCAAACCCTACCACCCAGGTGCGGCGTTGACGGCACACAGAGCATGGTTATAAAACCATGTCCCCCAGGGTAGCGACTAGCCATCAATCTCTGAAGCGGGGGTGAAAGGCGGCTCTACTACAAGCCTATGTAAGTAACCGTCGAGCGAAGTGTCCATGAGTAAGGTTAATAAAGTCTATGACTGAACCATCGTTAAATCTGAACAGCGAAATCAGGCTGATACGCTGTAGCCAAAAGGCAAAGGATTAGTGGGCTGGCAATTAACTTTTTGACCAGTAAGCACTCCCGATAAACCCGGTGGATAGTAGACGCTCTAAAGACACACAGTATGAACTCTCGGAACGAAGTAACCATTCGTATGCTCTCAGTCAGGTCGAGGACTGAGTAGGTGCTAACCGGATGCTGCGGATTGGAAAGATTGAGTCAGAAGCGAACGCCTTGAGTAATGTCAAGGATATGCAGACGGACTCACGATAATGCAGATAGTAGAGGTACAAGTAGTAGTAAATATGTCTAATACGAGTTTAAAGACTACGGTGGAATGGAAAGATATACCCTGGAAGAAAATCGAAAGGGTAGTCTACAAGCTACAAAAGCGCATCTACAGAGCTTCTAGTCGTGGTGATGTAAAAGCAGTTCGTAGACTCCAGAAGACGTTGATGAAGTCCTGGTATGCAAAGTTGATTTCGGTTCGCAGGGTAACTCAGGATAACACAGGCAAGAAAACGGCAGGAGTGGACGGGGTAAAATCCCTATCCCCAGCAGCACGTTTGCGTCTTGTAAAAGAATTAAAACTAAGTTCTAAAGTCAACCCGACTAGGCGAGTATGGATTCCCAAGCCTGGTACGGATGAAAAGAGACCTTTAGGCATACCCACAATGAAAGACCGCGCCTTGCAAGCACTTGTCAAACTGGCGTTAGAACCGGAATGGGAAGCGCGATTTGAGCCTAATAGTTATGGGTTCAGACCAGGACGCTCATGCCATGATGCGATTGAAGCAATCTTCAATGCAATCAGGTATAAAGCCAAATATGTGCTAGATGCCGACATTGCGAAATGTTTTGACCGCATTAACCACGAAGCACTGCTGAGAAAATTAAATACATTCCCCACCATAAGAAGGCAAATCAAAGCCTGGTTAAAAGCGGGAGTGATGGATGGTAGGCAGTTGTTTCCAACACTTGAGGGTACACCACAAGGGGGAGTCATATCTCCATTATTGGCAAATATAGCCCTTCACGGTATGGAAGAACGTATTAAACAGTTTGCAGAAACCTTACCAGGACACTCAGGTTTTGGTAAAACGGGAAAACGCAAAAGTCTATCTTTAATACGATATGCCGATGACTTTGTGATTATTCACCAAGAAATAACCGTTGTCCAAAAGTGCAGAGAGATAATCTCCGAATGGTTAAATGGTATGGGTTTGGAATTAAAGCCAAGCAAGACAAAACTCGTTCATACATTAGAACGATACGAACAAGAACAACCAGGATTCAACTTTCTGGGATTTACCATCAAACAATATTCCGTTGGTAAATATCAAACAGGAAAATCAACAACTGGAGAAAAACTTGGTTTTAAGACTATCATCACCCCAAGCAAGGAAAAGCTCAAGATACATTATGACCGAATCGCGGAAGTCATTACGACTCACAAGGCTGTGTCACAAGTGGCACTCATCAAGCATCTGAACCCTATTATCAGGGGATGGGCTAACTATTACGCGACTGTAGTAAGTAAGGAAACTTACACAGAATTAGACCACCTAATGTATCAAAAGTTGTTCACTTGGGCAAAACGCCGCCATCCACATAAATCAAGTAAGTGGATAGTGTCTAAATATTGGCACACAATAGGCGGTAATAATTGGGTATTCGCAACCAGGGATGGAAGTAAAAATCCCTTCCGGTTATTTCACCATGCCGACACCCCTATAGTCCGTCATGTGAAAGTTAAAGGCGAATCGTCTCCTTATGATGGCAACCTAATTTACTGGAGTACAAGATTGGGGAAAAGTCCTGAAATGCCCTCAAGGGTAACTACCCTACTTAAACGGCAAAAAGGCAAATGCGCTTACTGCGGACTGTATTTCCGTGAAAACGATGTGTTGGAAGTTGACCATATCATCCCTAAATCGCAAGGTGGAAAGGATGAATATAAAAATCTACAACTCTTACACAGGCATTGCCATGACACCAAGACTGCTAGAGATAGCAGCAACTTGAAGTATGGTTGACAAACACTGCATTATTGAGGAGCCGGATGAGGTGAAAGTCTCACGTCCGGTTTTGAAGACCAACGGGGTTGGTGACTGCCTCGTTGAGTTTAATCAAATTAATATCAGTCGCGGTTTTACTAATTAACGTCACTGCTTGTAACTCAAATTCTCAACAACAAGCTACATCAGAAAAGCAAGTGATTACAGAAAATCAAACCGTAGTTACTGATAGTCAAGCATCACCAAAACCTGCCCAAAAAACAGGGAAAATGTTGATAGAAGGGGAAGAAACAGAGATTGAGTTAAAATTATACGAACAACCAAAATTATTTAATACATATTTCCCTTCAGAGGATTTTTTAGTAGAATCTAAAACTTCAGAACCACAAAAAGAAGTTAAATTTATCGCCAATTTTGGGGGTGTAAAAAATGAAAATGCTTACATTCAAATTGTGTTTCCTCAGAGTGTAAAAAGTGTAGCAGATGTCAAAAAATTAATTACTGGTAAAAATGGACTGATGGCAGATAAAAAATGGCAAATTGTCACAACTAAAGTCAATGATAAAAGGTATTTCTGGGCATTAGAGAAAATAGGATTTAGTAAAAATCCAGATATCATTGGTGATATTTATATTGGAGATAAAAATGGTAAAATATTTTATGTAATCACCCATTTTCCCATAGAATATGCAGATGGATTTTCTCCTAGAGAAGATTTGATTTTGCAAAACTTAGAAATAATTGGATAGCAGAAATTAGGTAATTGGGTATAGATAACATTCGGAGGAATATCAACCTTGTGAAAACAGACACCATATTCTATCAACTTTTTCAAACATTACCAAATATACTGTTTGAACTAATTGGTAAACCAGCGACAGAAGCTGAAAATTATCAATTTACATCGGTAGAAATCAAAGAATTAGCATTTCGTTTTGATGGATTATTTTTACCAAAATCAGATATCACAGAACAACCGATTTATTTTCTTGAGGTGCAATTTCAACCAAAAACGGATTTTTACTGGAAATTATTTGCGGAAATCTTTGTTTACCTCAATCAATATCAACCCAACAATGATTTTCATGCAGTGGCAATTTTTGCTAAACGCAGTTTAGATCCTGGTGTACCTATTCAGTATCGTGGTTTGCTGATGAGTCAGCAAGTAACAATCATTTATTTAGATGAGTTAGAAGTCACAAATGATAACTCTGTAGGGTTGGGGATGGTAAAATTAGTAGTAGAGAAAGAAGAAACTGCAATTGATCACAGTCAACAGTTAATGGCCAAATCTCGACAACAATTTACAGATGTAGCCCAAAGGGAAAAAGTCTTACAATTGTTAGAGACTATCTTGGTTTATAAATTCAATAATTTAACCCGTCAGGAGATAGAAGCAATGTTTACTTTTGAAGATTTAAAGCAAACAAGGTATTTCCGGGAAGTTGCGGAAGAAGAACGAACAAAAGGTAGGTTAGAAGGTAGGTTAGAATCAGTACCGCTATTATTAGAGTTGGGTTTGACAGTGGAAGAAATAGCGACAAGGTTAGATGTGGATATTGAAGCGGTGAGGAAGGTTGCGGAAAAATCGGGGGATCAAAATTCTGTGGAGTAGTTAGAAAACAGCGATCGCTCTGATTCTATCCACACAGCGATCGCATTTTGTAAAGTTAACAAGCATAATTTATCTATTGTGAACAAATAGGGTGAAAAATAACACTTTTACTCTATAGTGGAGACAGAAGATAGACATTAATATGAAAGTAAGAGTAGTGATTCAGCGACTAGAAACTGATGGTTGGTATTTAGTAAGAACTAGAGGAAGTCACCGACAGTTTAAACATCCTGATAAAATTGGTACAGTTACTGTTTCCGGTAAACCTAATATTGACGTACCCATTGGTACATTAAAAAGTATTTGGAGACAGGCTCAATTGGAGGAAGAATAATGCGCTATACAGTAGTAATTGAAAAAGGAAATACCAGTTATGGTGCTTATGTTCCCGACTTACCAGGTTGTGTAGCAGTTGGTGAAACATTAGCAGAAGTTCAACAAATGATTGTCGAAGCAATAGAATTTCATATAGAAGGTTTAATAGAGGAAGGTTTACCAATTCCTCAGCCTACAAGTATAGCTCAGGAAGTTGAAATTTTAATTTAGTTTTGCATTCAGTGAGAATAACATCGCAACTATTAAAAATATAAAGAAAGAATCAGTCTCATATCCTCACTTCTTTTGCTATTGTGTCAATAAATTATGAATTGATGTCAGAAGTTGAGGATTTTAATTGCCGTAACCATATAGAATATTTCTCTGTCCTCTTGGTGCATAACAAACCATGACCATTTCTGAAAGTCCCTTTTCTCCCCAAGAAATAGCCTCAGAAGGCATTAAACCAGAAGAATATACCGAAATCGTCCGCCGCTTAGGAAGACACCCCAACAAAGCCGAACTAGGTATGTTTGGTGTAATGTGGTCTGAACATTGTTGTTATAAAAATTCTCGTCCCCTCCTCAAACAGTTCCCCACCACAGGCCCCCGGATCTTAGTCGGACCAGGTGAAAATGCCGGAGTGGTAGACTTGGGGGATGGACTGCAATTAGCATTTAAAATAGAATCCCATAACCACCCCTCAGCAGTTGAACCCTTCCAAGGTGCTGCTACAGGTGTGGGAGGTATATTAAGAGATATATTTACAATGGGGGCGCGTCCCATTGCGTTGTTAAATTCTCTGCGTTTTGGTAGTTTAGATGATCCCAAAACTCAAAGACTATTTAACGGCGTTGTAGCGGGTATAAGCCACTATGGTAATTGCGTCGGTGTTCCCACTGTAGGCGGTGAGGTTTATTTTGACCCAGCTTACTCAGGAAATCCCTTAGTTAATGTTATGGCACTGGGATTAATGGAAACACCAGAAATAGTAAAATCCGGTGCTTCGGGAATTGGCAACCCTGTATTATACGTTGGTTCAACCACCGGTAGGGATGGTATGGGAGGCGCTAGTTTTGCCAGTGCAGAATTAACCGATGAGTCAATGGATAACCGTCCTGCGGTGCAAGTGGGCGACCCATTTTTAGAGAAATCATTAATTGAAGCCTGTTTAGAGGCATTTAAAACCGGGGCTGTAGTTGCGGCTCAAGATATGGGTGCTGCGGGTATCACTTGTTCTACTTCGGAAATGGCAGCTAAGGGTGGTGTAGGTATTGAATTTGACTTAGATTTAGTTCCGGCGAGAGAGTACGGAATGATACCCTATGAATATCTGCTTTCGGAATCTCAGGAAAGGATGCTGTTTGTAGCACAAAAAGGCCGAGAACAGGAATTAATTGATATTTTCCACCGTTGGGGACTGCAAGCGGTAGTTGCAGGTACGGTAATTGCTGAACCCATTGTCAGAATTTTATTTAAGGGTGAAATAGCTGCGGAAATTCCCGCTGATGCGTTGGCAGAAAATACACCTTTGTATGAAAGAGAACTATTAGCAGAACCGCCCGAATATGCAAAAACCGCCTGGGAATGGAATGTTGACAGTTTACCAAGTTGTGATATTACGGGAATTACAGTTAATGGTAAGTTGCAAACTTGGCAGGATGTTTTATTAACTTTGTTAGGTACTCCTACCATTGCTTCTAAGAGTTGGGTATATCGCCAATATGATCATCAGGTACAAAATAATACTGTGTTATTGCCCGGTGGAGCAGATGCGGCGGTAGTGCGTATTCGTCCTTTAAATCCTACCCCAGTCACCAGTCACCGAACCGGAGTTGCTGCTACGGTTGATTGTAATTCTAGATATGTTTATTTAGATCCTTATGAGGGAGCTAAGGCGGTAGTATCTGAAGCTGCAAGAAATCTTAGCTGTGTGGGTGCTGAACCTTTAGCGGTGACAGATAATCTTAATTTTGGCAGTCCTGAAAAACCTATTGGTTATTGGCAGTTAGCATCAGCTTGTAAAGGATTAAGTGAAGGATGTCAGGAGTTGGGAACGCCTGTTACGGGTGGGAATGTTTCTTTGTATAATGAGACTTTTGACGCTCAGGGAAATCCACAGCCTATTTATCCGACTCCAGTGGTGGGGATGGTTGGTTTAATTGAGGATTTGGATAAAATTTGTGGACAGGGTTGGAAAAATCAAGGTGATGTAATTTACTTGCTTGGTTTACCAATTCAATCAAGATCCCCCCAACCCCCCTTAGAAAGGGGGGCTTTAGAGTTTAAAATAGAACTTGGAGCTTCTGAATATTTGGCAGCGGTTCATAATACAATTGCTGGTAAACCGCCAAGGGTTAATTTTGATTTAGAACGAAAGGTACAAAGCGTGTGTCGTTATGGTATTCGTTCTGGGTTGGTAAATTCTGCCCACGATACTGCTGAAGGTGGTTTAATTGTAGCTTTAGCGGAATCTTGTTTAAGTGGGAAGTTGGGAGCAGAAGTAAATTTAGGTATTTCTGTAAATTCAGTTTCTCGCTTTGATGAGGTGTTGTTTGGTGAAGGTGGGGCGAGAATTTTGGTTTCTGTGAGTGGAGAAAATCAGGAAATTTGGGAATCCTATTTACAGGAACATTTAGGAGAAAATTGGCAAAAATTAGGTATTGTTGGTAATTTGGAAACAGGGTTAACAGTAAGCACTGTAGAAAACCAAGAAGTTATTAAAGTTAGCATTGCCGATATGAGTA
>RDXV01000265.1 GCA_004292695.1 Nostocales cyanobacterium
CAACTTTAAATACAGAAATATCTCCCCAAACAAATCCCAGTAAAAATTATCACGTTGTTGAAATTGAACCTCTAGAAAATAAATCGGTTTATCTTCATCCGCAGGTGGGAAAAATATTCCATCAAAACGGAATGATAACTCCTTAACTTCCACTGAATCAAACTTATATCCACTTGCCTGTTCGGGAGATTCTCCTAATAATTCAAACAAAACAGTAGGTAAAGTTTGAAATATTTGATAAAAAATTGAATCTGTTTTCATTAACAGTAAATAGTTTCCAAAAAAAAATTAATATTCTAAATCTTATCAGCTATTTATCATCTAAATCCTGAAAATCCTTAAATCCTGGACATCCTGATTCAGACAGTTTGTTTAATTACAAAAACGAATCTGACGATAAAAACAGAATCCTCAACCTAGCATTCCATCTATCGTCAGATTTATCAACAGAACTTCCAAAACAAATAAATTAAAAACTAAAAACTAAAAACTAAAAACCACCATCATTCTTAATTCTTAATTCTTAATTCTTAATTCTTTAAGGTGTTCCCAAAGCGCCGGAATAAACCAAACCGCGCTGCATATCCAAAGTCAAAATTGCCCCATCCTTAATCACCTTAGTTGCTTCCTTCACACCCACAATCACTGGTACACCAAGACGTAAACCAATCACAGCAGCGTGACTTGTGAGACTTTCATCCTCAGTAATAATACCGCCAGCTTTGCGAATAGCTTCAACGTAATCAACCCCTGTAGCAGATGCCACCAAAATATCTCCAGGATGAAAATTACTTGCATCCATACCCGTATAGGCAACCCTAGCACGGCCACTCACAGAACCCTGTCCTAAACCAATTCCTTGGCCTAACACCGCTGTCACCACTTCCACCTTAATTAAATCCGTTGAACCAGAAACACCTTGCAGCGTACCAGCAGTCATCACCACCAAATCGCCCTCAGTTAACAGATTCTTCTCCTGAGCGACATTAATCGCAGCTTGGAAAGTCTGACCAGTAGAAGGCAATTCTAACACTAACAGCGGCCTAACACCCCAAACCATCTGTAACTGTCGCGCCACATTCACATGAGGTGTAATAGCCAAAATTGGCGTTTTCGGGCGGAACTTAGACACATTTCGCGCAGTTGCTCCCGTTTGTGTCAAAGTCATAATCGCAGCCGCACTTAAATTTTCTGCAATTTGACCAACCGCCTGGCTGATAGCATTGGGAATAGAACTCTTATGAACTCGCACATTCGCAGAATTATTTTGTGCTTGTTCCTGTTCAATCCGTTCCGCAATTCTCGCCATAGTTGCTACCGCTTCCACAGGATAACTACCTACAGCAGTTTCATTAGACAGCATCACCGCATCCGTACCATCTAAAATTGCGTTAGCAACATCCGATACTTCCGCACGGGTAGGACGGGGATTACTCACCATACTATCTAACATTTGGGTAGCGGTAATAATGGGAATACCCAAACGGTTAGCGGTAGCAATTAACCGCTTTTGCAAGACAGGTACATCTTCTGCGGGTAACTCTACCCCCAAATCACCCCTAGCAACCATCACTCCATCACACAAAGACAGAACCGCTTCCATTTGTTCTATCGCTTCGTGTTTTTCAATTTTGGCGACTACAGGAACATATTTACCCGTACTGGAAATTAACTCTTTAATTTCAATAATATCTTGGGGATTACGAACAAAGGATAACGCTACCCAGTCTACACCTTGATCAAGACCGAACATTAAATCTTCCCG
Organism: Nostocales cyanobacterium; assembly: GCA_004292695.1. Lineage (GTDB taxonomy): Bacteria > Cyanobacteriota > Cyanobacteriia > Cyanobacteriales > Nostocaceae > Okeanomitos. The sequence goes on from RDXV01000265.1 coordinate 1,766, forward strand.
GTCCTTATCAGTCATCGCTTTAATAGATAAGTAAACTCCCGGAAAATTCACACCTTTGTTGTTAGAAAGTTTACCTGCCACTGTTACCCGACAATGTAAATCCCCTTTATCGCGGTTAATCTCCTCAACAACCATTTCTACCCGGCCATCATCAAGGAGAATTTTTGAGCCAACAGGGACTTCATCTGCTAAATAATCATAGGTAACACAGCTAATTTCCTGAGTTCCTACCACTGGACGATTTGTTAAAGTGAAGCGATCGCCCTTAGCTAAATTGATAAAACCATTTTCAAATTGTCCTAAACGAATTTTCGGACCTTGTAAATCTTGTAAAATTGCAACTGGACGGTTTAATTCAAAAGCGGTTTGTCTAATTAAGCGAATACTACGTTGATGATCAGCGTGAGTACCGTGAGAAAAATTTAACCGCAGCGTTGTTGCACCTGCTTCAATAATTGCCTTCAGCATTTCAGGACTGCTAGTAGCAGGGCCAATAGTAGCAACAATCTTAGTTCGGCGCAGAGAATCTCTTAATTGCGTCATGGGTTGATTTCGGAATTTTTGGGATCTATCTGGGAAATATATAGTAAATTAAGCTGCCGATCCTTTTCAGTCACTGCTATATCAATGTCAAAAGCAGTAGTTTAGGCTGTAGTTTAGGCTGCGGTACAGATTAGATAGTACAACAATATGTATCCGTAACCTGCCTAAATCGCTGGCTTAATTTGAGAGTTTTTTATCAAAACACTGATTCTAGTTTGGAATCATAACTCTATTCACTCTTCCTAGTTGTTTAAATCAGCAAAACAGTAGTTAAAACCTTCCTTACAAAAATTTACATAACTTTACTTTTTACTAAGATTTGTTGTACATTTTTAATATTTGACCACCACAAAGGAGTTAGTAATGCTCACGTCGGAGGCACAAAAGCCGCTGACAATCCCGCCTAAAGAACTTTTAGCACCTCCCGGTGATTTTAACCCCACCTTGCTACTATTTTTTGTAGTAGTAACAATGTTGGTATTATCTAACTTTGGTTACTGGGTTTGGCAATGGCCGGATTGGTTATGTTTTAGTATTAATACTCTATCCCTACATATATCGGGAACGATCATCCATGATGCTTGTCATCAGTCCGCCCATCGTAACCGCATCATTAACGCCATGTTAGGCCATGGTAGCGCCCTGATTTTGGCATTTGCTTTTCCAGTATTTACACGGGTACATTTACAGCATCATGGTCATGTTAATGACCCCAAAGACGACCCAGATCACTATGTTTCCACAGGTGGTCCATTGTGGTTGATTGCAGTCAGATTTTTGTACCATGAAGTATTTTTCTTTCAGCGTAAATTATGGCGCAAATATGAGCTATTAGAATGGTTTATTAGCCGTTTGATTATAGTTTCTATTGTTTATATTTCCGTCCAGCACCACTTTTTGGGCTATATTCTCAATTTTTGGTTTATTCCTGCCTTTATAGTGGGAATCACATTAGGGTTATTTTTCGATTATTTACCCCATCGTCCCTTTGTCGAACGCGATCGCTGGAAAAATGCCCGCGTTTATCCTGGTAAAATTCTCAACATCCTGATTTTAGGGCAGAATTACCACCTCATTCATCACTTGTGGCCTTCTATTCCTTGGTATAATTACCAACCAGCTTACTACCTGATGAAACCCCTGTTAGATGAAAAAGGCAGTCCTCAAACCTCTGGTTTATTGCAGAAAAAAGACTTCCTGGAATTTGTCTACGACATTTTCATCGGTATTAGATTTAACCATCACTAACACCATTGATCACTACTCAGAGAAAGTACGCTCACCAGATTCTAAACCAGCAATGTAATCTGTCAACCAATCGCGGAAACTGGGAGCTACAATAGCTCTTTCACTGTCATCATGCCACATAGTGATAATCTGTCCAAAATTACCACCCTGAGCAGGATCTAAATCCAAACAATAGTGATTACCACTACCATCATAGGTCAGTGGTATCCACAAAACATTCCACCAATCGTTTTTAATACCTGGTTGTGGATCACTGTAAGTATCTGCAAAAGTATTATCATCTAACAATTCTTTCCATATCATCCATTCTTCCTGGATACGCTGCAAACACAGGAACTCACAACCGTCAATTAACCCATCATCATTATTAAATTGGCCATTGTGGATGCGGTAGGAAAGTTTCACATCTTCAGGTAAATTAATTGACAGAGCAGTTTCTAAAGCCTGAATTTCAGCCTCAGACGCTCCGGGTTGCAATGTTTGGATCACAGAGGGCTGATTTTTTTGTAACCAAGATTCAATTCTTGTCCAGATAAGTACCCAAGCAAAATTAATTTAACATATCGAGTGAAAACAAAAATGTCTGTATTCCTTACCTGTTCCCTGTTCCCTGTTCCCTG
>RDXV01000266.1 GCA_004292695.1 Nostocales cyanobacterium
TTTTGCAAATTCATGAGGCTTGTACATGAGGTCAATGTCTATACTTCAACCTTATTGTACATTTTTGTCTACACTTTCTTTATCTAAGGACTTGCTCTACGGGTGAATTATGAGAAGGAATGGCTGAAGAAAGGTTGCCAGTAGATAATTGTGATTCTTCAGCTAATAAAGAAGAATTAAGAGATGTTTTGACATTTCCATCAACATTCAGAGGATAGGATGAGTTTTGTGATTGGCTACGCCAGTGCCGATAGCGTAGCGTGGCGTAAGCCATAGGCAATCGCCAAATACAGCAATTACAAAGTTAAAATTTTTGATTTTTTCTTTAAGACCCGCCCTCAAACAATAATTCTCTAGGTATGAGAGGAGTGATTATTTCCACAAACTCATCTGGTACGTGAGCAAGTAACTTAATAATCAGTAGCAATTTTGTTTCAAAAGGCACTCTAGACAGAACTAGCTTAACCTCTGCCTCATCTCCAATATCATCAAGGGTTGTAGCCACATCTGCCGGATCTAGCCTTTCCTCCCCTGCCAACAGTGGTAAAAACTGCTCTACATAGAACTGTTGGTTCTCAGTCAGGGGACCAGAAAAATTATTAATTTTGCTATATAAGCTATTTAATAGGGAAATTAATATTTTTTTCAGTGCCGACCATCCTCCCATCTCAGCAGCTTCTTGGGATATCCTGCCTTGGGTGACACCTGCTAAAGAAGCGATCGCCTTTTGCGTTATTTTCGCCCCTGTCTCCCAAATTTGTTTAGCAGCTTGTACAATTGCATATCTTAATCGCTGAACTTTGCCACCAGCTTCAGGAGTAAGATTACAAGCTTCTGTTAGCTCTATTTTGCATCCTGGATAGTAGTCACTGATATAAGATACATCTGTATTAACAGTGAGGTACACCGTGATTTTCTGCTCCGGTCTTCTGTTGGATCTTGGTCTACCTACAGCCTGGATAATTTCCGCCTGTACCAGATGATCCACATACTTTTGGAAATTGGGGTTATCTTTGGTGGTGTCAAAGTCCCCAGTCAGGATTGAGTATTTTTGGGCGATCGCACCCAAGTCTGGGTAAGGTGTACCAATACAAAGCAGTCCATCTACATTTACGTATTTATTAGAACCACGATTATCTACATACCAATATCCCTGACCATCTTCCACACAAGCTAGATGATCAATAACTCCTAACCTGTCATGCTTTGACTGTAAATGCTTTGTAATTGCTGCTATTTGTGTATGTTTCAACTCGGATCTATTCTTCCCACACAACCCTAGATCCGCGATATGCACAATCTCCAAATTAGAGTAGTTTGGCAGATTTTCCGAGATAACTAATATCTCATCTGGGTTAATACCCAATTCTAAAGCTACACTTTCACGGTTTGCTGTTGCATCCAGTAGAAATACTTTTTTAAACTTCCCTAATACCTCAACTTGTCTAGTGTTTTTAGTGGCAATAATCAGCTTATGATTCTTGATTCTAAAGTTACCAGGAACTAAACCAGCATAAATTTCTAGGAGGGGAATTAGCCAGTTTACTGCTAAATCATCCAACATCTGATAAGACTGTTTAGCAGCTTCTCTCAGGAATCCTCTTTTCAAAGTCCTGATCAGTTTTTTTGACATTCCCTCATAGTTGTCAAGTCCATCAGCTTCCGAAAAAATTTCCTCCAAGTCGGGGTTTAATATCTTCAATTCGTTGATAATATCCGCAATCTTTGATTTATCAATCTTGCCAAATATCTCCATTACTTCCAGATGAGAATAGCCATAATATGCTTCTTTGTGGGAGTAGGATAAATATTCATGTAGTGGAGAGATAAAATCCTTAATCAGTTCCCATGCTTTCGGTAATTCAGTTGCTACAGTTGCAACTGTTTTTTCATATTCAGTTAAACCAAGTTCTGTTGATTGAATACGATTTACCTGACGTGAGAACTCATCCACGAAAGCAATAGAATTATCAGGAATATCACTAGGTAAACTATCAATGTGACATCTAATTCTGTCTGCTAATAAAGCATTCTTTCTATCTGCACGAAAAGTATTGCCAGGAATATAAGCAGCTTCTTTACCGTCTGGATAGTGACCACTGCAATTAAATTTATATTTGCAAGTTCCACAAATGGGGTTTAGACTTGCTTCGCTATTAGCTTCATTCTGATAACCTTTGGATGCTAACTTTCTAAATAAAGGAGCGCGATCGCAATTTCCTTTTACATTGGGGACTTGTCCTTTTTCTGGCCAATGAATTGTAGGATTACCGTTAGGAGTCAATTGAGTTGAATCTGCATATAGCCCATTATTTCTTACTGGTAAATCTACATAGTTAGATTCTATTGTTGATGTGGTTGGGTTTCTATGGTCACTGCTGATATACCACAATTTAGCAGCTTTTAAATCACTAGGTTCTAATGTTCCTATATGATGAGATTTACCACTTCCAGCCGCAGATGTATCGAGAATGTATTTACACTCCTGATATTTTTCATCTGTAGCTATTTCTTGGTAAATTTTGCCTCTATCTTGAGAACTAAACCATATATCAACATCAGCAGGTTTATTATCTTGCTTTGGTGGTTCTTTGGTTTGTTCCCCAAAGCCTTTAAATGCTTCCTTGATTGGTTTGACAATCTTCTTTATCTGTTGTCTAAAATCAACCCAATCATAAAACCGTCTTTTCTGATCTTCTCTCTCTCTTTCCTCTTGGTAGTCGTAGTTAGGGGTTGATTTTTTGACAGTTGGAAACCTAAACCCATACTGTTTAGCAATATGAAATAGCGTACCGATGGTGATACCGGAACGACCCCTAAAACTCTTGATTTTGGCGCGAATGTTCCAAGTTGTCCCCCTAATTGATGGACTCCAACTTTCTGCTATTATTTCAGCGTCAACGGGTCCATAATGGCCATTTAGTGCCATCAAGACTTGTAAACATTCTTGATAATTACCACTACCAGGACTACGCGGGGGAATATAGCTTAAAGCTTGTTGGATCAGCTGATCTACGTCCCAATCATTAGCTGTTGCCTGATCCTGTAGCTGCTGACGACGCTTTTCTATTTCTGCTATCCGGCGTTGATATTCAATTCTTTCTTGATGGGCAACAGATATTGCCTCATCTATCCAAAATTGGGGTAAATAAGCATCAGGGTTAATTAATGGGAATGTTGCCTCTGTTGAGCCATAAAACACCCGTGAAGCATCTTTACAAGCGGGGTCATGGGGTAGCTGCTGCATGAGGTAACGAGTTAGTACCTCTACAGTTTCAGTACCTCGAACAAACTCAGGTAGTAGGAAAATTAACCGGAATTTATGCCAGTCTGGTTGATGACTAGCTGTTGTGTAGATTAACGCACAGTATTGCTTAATAAATGGATGTTCTAGTGCTTCGTCTAATGTGAGTTGATGTTGGTAGATTTTCTTTGCTTGTCTACCATCCGATTTTTCAATGACATTACCGTTAATGTCTACCCAAGCTCCATTAATCTTGATCGGTCTACCATCTTCATCAAGTGGATTATTATTTTCATCTGTCCAAGTTGCGGAATTGTCAATATCTAGTAGTACCCATTGAGAACCAATAATATTGGCTTTGCTTCGCCATTGCCCACCAAGTAAACCAGCACATAAGGCGTGTCCTGCTTTTACTTCCCTAGCAACGTCCCAAATAGTGCCTGTTGTATCTTGGAAGTTGGCTGCTAGTTTACGAAAATCCCAGTCTTTATTTTTACCAGTGGCGTTAAAAGCAAATCTGATTTTGTCGTTCTGTATAGGTTCTGGTTCTAACCGTGGTGTAAATTGAGGCTGTTGTACGGTTGGTGATTGTTGTTCTGGTTGCTGTTTGAACCCAGTGGTAAACTGATCCTGTTTATCTGCTAAATTTTCCGGTTCAGCTTGGTTATCAAAATGCTGTGACTCTGTTGATTGTTGCGTTGCAGATGAGTTGTGGAATTCTTTCTGTGACATGATAGCCAATCCTCCAGTAATTGTGTTGGAGGAATTGGAGCTATTGGAGTTATCCCGTATTAGTAATCTTTTAAACGAATATTCAGAAATATAAGTATAGGACTTACGCATTGACAAAGTAGGAAAATAGTGTATTGATAAAAAGTGTCATCTACTCAGCAGGTATCGGACAATCAGAAAAATCAGTAAACCCT
>RDXV01000267.1 GCA_004292695.1 Nostocales cyanobacterium
GATAACTGATAACTGATAACTGATAGAGGAGATCAAGGAGATCAAGGAGTCAGGAGATCAAGGAGATCAAGGAGTCAGTGAAAACTAATAACCAATAACCAATAACTGATAACTGATAACTGATAACTGATAACTGATAACTGATAACTGATAACTGATAACTGATAACTGATAACTGACTAAAAAAGTCTTTCCCAATCTAAACTAGCTCCTACATTTGCTAATTCTTCTAAATTAGTAGCATCTGGTAAATAGGGTAAACATCCTAAAACGGGAATATGAGTAAATGATTCAATTAAATCGGAAGGGCTTAAATCTGCATTTTCCTCATCCGTGTAGTGTTGTGTACAATTGAGAATAATTCCCCGTAAATTAATCTTTGCTTGTCTTGCTAACGCTACATTAGCCACAGCTTGGGCGATCGCCCCTAACCTCACAGATACAACTAAAATCGTCGGTAAACGCCATTCTCCAGCTAAATCTGCTACAGTCAACTCATCAGTAACAGGTGAACCTAAACCACCCAAAGACTCTACCAACAACAAATCATGCCTTTGTTGCAACTTTAACAAAGTTTGCCAAACTATACCTAAATCAATACTCCGGTTTTCCTTTGCAGCAGCAATAGGAGGCGCTAACGGTGCTTGAAAATATAAAGGTGTCATTTCCTCAGCAGACTGGTTAAGTGTAAAAAGTTGCTGGTAAGTTTCCCTGTCACCTTCCCCAGATTGAATCGGTTTCATAATTCCCAAACTACTATGGGGACGGTATTTCAAGCAGTAGGCGGCTAGGGCTGTGGTGACAACAGTTTTACCAGCCCCGGTATCAGTTCCAGTAATAAGTAGTGTTTTAGACAAATTACTTACGAATAATTACTATGTTTTCAGCCAAAAACCCCAACTAAAGCTGGGGCTATATTCTAATTTAGCTTTAATTGGTGGGGGTTACTTCTGGAGTTGGTGAAATTGTTGGGGATGAGTCTGTTGTCGGGGTTGTTGTAGGTGTTTCCGTAGGAGTTGGAGTTTTTGTAGGTGTTTCCGTAGGAGTTGGAGTTTCAGTAGGTGTTTCAGTGGGAGTTGGAGTTTCAGTAGGTGTTTCAGTGGGCGAAGGCTGAATAGAATTTTCTAAAGCCACATTTAAACTATAATCGCTTTCCGCTACGCTTTCCGATAAAGTTAACTGAATCACATAAGTACCACTACTAGGTAAAGAACCTCGATAGGAAGTTACACGTTCCGCATCAGCACCAACAGATTCACCATCAGCAGTTAAGACAGTTAATAATAGTCCACTACTTCTATTTACAGAAACTACTAACTTTTGTCCAGCTTCCGCTGTAAAAGTATATTGAACCACTTCCCCAGCTTTGAGGGTAGCATCCACAGTAGCGGTATTGTATGCTCCCAATGGTAAACGTTTTTTGTAGATTACAGGTTCAACCTGAGTCGGTGTAGGTGTTGCTGTTTCCGTTTCCTCTGGAGTTGGAGAAGAAGTAGCACCAGGAACAACAGGAGAGGGAAAACTTTGAGGTTCAGTAGGTTGTTCGGAAGGTGTTTGTGACTGATGACGCAAAGAATTAACCACAGCCCAAGAACCAAAACCGGCTAAAATTACCACAGCCGCACCAATCGCACCAATAGCCAAAGGACTATCTAAAATAGAACTACTGGAACTACTAGAACTATTTTGTGGACTTGGAATTGCAGAATTAGGCTGTTGGGAATTAGTAGGTAGAGGTTCAGGACGACTACCCACCGCTACAGTTGGTATATAGGAAATGGGAGCTTGGGGTGGAATAGACTTATCCAAGGATTTTAAAGCTAATAATACATCCTTTGCATTTTGATAGCGTTCGCCAGGGACATAACTTAACATCCGATTTAAAACATCAGCAAACCTGGGATTAACTTCCACCCATTGTTGCCAACTCCAAGTTAATTCAACTTCATTAAATAACTCACTTGGTTCTTTACCAGTCAACAAAACAATGGCAGTTACCGCCAAAGCATACAAATCACTATTAGGAAAAGCCTTACCAGACTGTATTTGTTCACTAGGAGAATAACCAGGTTTACCCACAGTTGTCATCTGCTTTTGTTCAGGAATAGCCAACTTAGTCGCTAACTCCCTCACCACACCAAAATCAATCAACACAGGTTTTTGGTCAAAATCTCGTAAAATCAAATTATCAGGAGAAATATCTCGGTGAATAATCCCTACCTTATGAATATGCTCCAACACAGATAACAAAGAGAGCATTAACTCCAAAACCTCCGTTTCCGTGAAGGTTTTATTTGCAAACCGACGTTCATTTAACAAAGTATGGTAAGTCTTACCCGCAATATAATCTTGGACTAAAAACAAACGTTGCTCTTGGGCAAATTTTTCTCTAAACTTAGGTATCTGTGGATGATTAATTTGATATAAAGTTGCTGCTTCCCTTTCAAATAATTCTTGTGCCTTCTTTCCCCCATAAGCACCCGTATCTGTCAGCATTAACTCTTTAATAGCGCAAAGTTCATTAAAACGCCGTTGATCTTCAGCCAGATAGGTTCTACCAAAACCCCCCTGACCGAGAATGTTTATAATGTGATAACGATTTTGTAGAACAGTACCAACTTCAATGGGTGGTTGCATAATCAATGGATGTAATAGCAAGAGAGTGAGAATTTAACTAAAGCATAAACGTGATCATGGGTGATTGGTAATTAGGTTTGCGAGTTGAGTAATTGACACCCCATCACCCCAGCGACAGATAAAAGATAAAGTATCTAAAAATATTAATTTGACGCTACTATCATAGAATAGATATCTGCATCCTGATGGCTTAATCATTGGTTTTTTACCAATCAGTAGGTAAAAATTCCTAGTTTATACTGTCAAATTGCATCCCTAATTACTGATTACTCAAACTCAATACCAATCAGAAATCAAAAAAATTCCGATTTTCTTTGTGAATTAGTTGATCTTAGTTATAAAAGAAACGGTAGAATAAGTAATCTACCATACCAAATGTTTCAACGTTTGGTGAATCACCTAATGCCCACAAGTAAAACCCTGAGACTATTTAACTAAATAGATATCAGTAAAATCCTCATGGGCTTTTTCCTAGAAGAACCTAAAATGAGTTAATGTAAATATATGGAGAAATATTGCAAATTTGTATTTAGTTTAAATAACAAAAATATAGTCCATATATAGTCAAATCTACTCATTTGTGTGACAATCAAGAAATGAAACTATGGATTGAAAAGAAAAAACAAAAAAGCAAGCGTATTGTTAAGCATCTGGAGTTACAATGAATGCTATTAGTTGAACGACACATAATTAAACAAAATCACGTAAAGTTTAGAGAAATTGATCAAATGTCTTTTTTCTCAAAAAATCTATTTAATTGTGCTGTTTATTTATGTCGTCAGGCTTTTTTTAGCGGTCAACCAATACCAACATTCAATCAAATATATCGTTCACTCAAAAATAGTGATGATTATAAAGCCTTACCTAGCAAAGTCGCGCAACTGGTATTTAACCAAGTTGATAAATGCTTTAAATCTTACCAGGAAGCAAGGAAGGAATATCAGGTAAATCCAGATAAGTTTTTAGGTGAACCAAAACTACCTAAATATAAACATAAACAAAAAGGGAGAAATGTTTTAACTTTTAATAATCAGGCTGTTTCTAAAAAAGCCTTAAAACAGGGTTTAATCTCACCTTCTGGATTGTCAATTTTAATTAAAACTAAACTTGCTCAAATTGAAGAAGTAAGGATTATTCCTAAAAATAATGTCTATATTATTGAGGCAGTTTATGAACAAGAAGAGACCACCATAGAAGTTAATAAGAGAATCGCCGCGATTGACATAGGTTTAAACAACTTAGCTACTGTCAGTAGTAATTGTTTAGACGTTCAACCTTTTATTGTTTGTGGCAAAGCAATTAAATCTTGCAATCATTTCTACAACAAAGTTAGAGCTAGTCTCCAATCTCAATTACCTAAAAATCAAAAGTCTTCTCGAAAAATAGAAGCATTAACACTTAAACGCAATCACAAAGTGGATTACTACCTCCACACAGCTAGTAGATTTATTATTAATCAGCTAGTTAGTCAAAATATCACACATTTGATTATAGGTAAAAATGAGAATTGGAAACA
>RDXV01000090.1 GCA_004292695.1 Nostocales cyanobacterium
AGGAGTTAGAAGCGATGTTTGGACTAGATGAGTTGAAGCAAACACGGTATTTTCAAGATGTGAAGGAAGAGGGTAAAGCGGAAGGTAAAGCGGAAGGTAAGTTAGAGATGATTCCTTTGTTGTTACGTTTAGGTTTAAGTGTGGAGGCGATCGCCTCTGAATTGAATTTAGATATAGAGTTAATTAAGTCGAGGATATCGGAGAATAATCAATCAATGGATGTTAAGGAAGATTAGGAATTGTATAGATACTCAACTTTTTTAATAAGTTCTTAAAATTGAATATCCATCCAGTTTTTTGCTTCAGCAAAGCGACTTAAATGTTTGACATTGGTAGTTGCTATGACAATATAGCGACCGGGAAAATCTTCTTTAAGTTTTTGCCAATGACTACAGATAATAATATCAATATCTAAACTTTTGTTATCTGCTGTTGGTATTCCTTGACTGCGAGCAGAAGCCCAAAGTGTAGATGCGTGTTTTAATAATTCTGAAGTCACTGGTAGAAAGGAAATGATTTCATGAAGTTCATCTAAATTTTGAATACTAGATGATTTAGATTTATTTTGGGAGATTAAAATTAAACTTCTTCTAATTTCGTAATCACATAATTCAGAAGAACAAACATATACTCCACAAGCAAGCAAACCATAAAGCCATTCTTCGCAGTCTTTAGCTGCATCTATTTTGTATGGATTTGTGAGAAGTCCTAGCACACCTGAATCAATAAATACTATCATAATTATGAATATAATTTTTGTCCTACAGGTCTTTGTGAGTCAACTGTTTTTTTAAATTCTTCAAAAAATTCTTGCTGCTGTAATGATTCTTCCTCGGACATATTTTTATGTTGTGAAATACGTTGTGCTAAAACTGCCATTGCTTTTTGATTTTTTTGAATTTGTTCTTGTTGATTCCATGTTGATTGGTGGGTAGTAGTTATGGTATTTTGTTTTGATTGCAAGATTGTTTTCAGATGTTGAGCGTCTGATGTTTCTAATTTGATGTGGTGGGGATATCCTTCTAAAATTAGTTGATAATCACTGTCAATGTTATTATTGGGAATTAGGGCAATAAATCGGGCGATGTTGATAATTTTACCGCTTGGAAGTTCTATGGAGTTGTTCATGGGTTGCTCCTTGGTTGGATTGGTAAATATTTCTTTTATTATATGGCTATAACCAAAATATCCCCGACTTGTTGAAGAAATTTACAGGAAGCATCCCAAATGTGTAAGTTTATTTTTTGCTTGAGTTCAAGGCGTGAAATAAATGAACCACGTTCACCGTTCAGCGAAGCTGTTCTCGAAGAGTAGGTGTTCCCGAAGGGTAGGACACGAAGGACACTAAGAGGATGTTTGAAAAGTCTCTCATGGTGTATCTAAAAGTCTTAGATCCCCCTATATCCCCCTTAAAAAGGGGGACTTTGAAAGAACTTAGCCCCCCTTTCTAAGGGGGGTTGGGGGGATCTGCAAGTATCTAAAATCACGATCCAAAACTTTTAAAACAACCTCTAAGAGAAGAGAGAAGAAGAGAGTTTTTGGTATTGCTGCGGTTGTTTTTGCAAAATTGGGATGCTCCAAATTTACAAGAGTAGATCAACGAATATTAAGAAAACGATTATTGCACTGCATAAGGTGTAAATTGTCGTTTAAAGGGAGAATGAAAACCAATGACAATATCTGAATTTGGTACTCCCATTTGTACTAATTTTTCAGCTATTGATTCTTCTGTTCCATTGTACTGAATCCAAATTTTGCCATTTTCAATGTCAAGATGAATTACTGGACCAAATACTCGTTTATCACCTTGCCAACCCACAAAATTTAACTGATAATGATCATGTTCAATATCAAATATTAGTTGTGCTTTTACTGTATCTGTGCTGGTGGAAATTTGAGCGTGTTCTGTTAAAATTTCTTTGATAAATTGTCTATAAAGTTCTATTTTATCCATTGTCTAATCTCCTCGTGTTTTGGATCGTAAATGATCAGTTTGACTTGATATTTTTGTAGCATACGTTGGATAAATGGAAGTTGGAAAAATTCGTAATAAGTCTCAAAGGGTACGGCTAAATATATAATTCTGTTTGGTTCTTGTTCTTCCAGCGCTTGGCTATAGTTTAGATATTGACCTAATGCTGTATGAAAACTGCTAATTTCTGAATCTCCTATAAAACTTTTAATTTCTACTGCAATTTTTTCTGTCTCTTTTTCTGCTGCTATGGTTGTTTCTGCTGCTAAATCAATTTGTAGTTTGACAACTTCACTAATGCGAATGGTGAGGGGATCATGAGTGATTCTCCATCCTTCTTTTATTAAAGCATTTTTAACTTGTTGGTGGAAAACATCTTTTGCCATTATAATTAATTATTTTTATCTTGATAGTGTAATTATTTTATCATTACTTGATGATAAACTTGTGCTGTTTTATCTGCCATATTCTGAGCAGAGAACATATCAGAAACGGTAATTTTACCATTTACGGAAAACTGCTCACATTTTTGCTTATCTAGCATTAATGAAGTCATTAAATCATATAAATTATTTACATCATTTGGATTTACCAAATACCCGTTGATTCCATGATTAATAATTTCAGGAATACCATTAACATGAGAAGCAATACAAGGTTTACCCATTGCTAATGCTTCTAATAAAGCTATAGGTTGACCTTCCCATAATGAAGGCAATACAAAAATATCAATAGCTGATAAAAATTCATAAATATCAGAACGTGATCCTAAAAATTTAATATTATTTTTAATTCCTAATTCTTGAGCAAGTTTGATTAATTCTTCTTTTAATTTTCCATCACCTACAATTAATAATTGTGTGTTCTGATCAGATTTTACTACTTTAGCAAATGCCTGTAAAAGTATCTGATGTCCTTTTTGCTGATGCAGTCTAGCTACATTACCAAAAACTATTTTATCATGTTCTATATTAAATATTTTTCTAGCTTTTTGTTGATTTAAACTGCCGCTAAATTTATCAATCTCAATACCGTTATATATAATCGTACAATTATTATTATTGACTACATTTGCTCCTAAACCACTGATATAATCTGCTTGACAAACACAGATGATTTGATCAGTTATAGGCAATAACATTTGATCAATTAATATAAAAATTTTTGATTTGATGTTATTCTGATTGAGATAGTGTAATCCATGATAAGTATGAATTATTTTTGATGATTTACTAAATATTTTACCTAATAATCTGCCCCAAAATCCTGCTGTTCCTCCGTGAGTATGAATAATATCAAAACGATTTTCAGTTAGCAGTTTTTGAACATTTTTAAAAGACTGCAATGTTAATTTGTTAGAGATATTTAGGGGATATATTTGTATATTTAAAGCTAATGCAGCATCAACTAACCAACCTTGAGATTCGGTTGCTATAGATACTTCAAATTGAGATTTATCAAGATATTTTGCAAGTAAGAGAACGTGCATTTGTCCACCACCAAGGGTAGCATCATCTATTATTAATAATATACGAAGTTTTTTCATGATTTTTAGTCATTATTTAATTTTATAACCATGTTTTACCCAATCTTTTTATAAATCCGTGATATGTTCCCAATAAACAAGCATATATTTTTTTGATTTTATCACTTTTTTCAAATAAAATAATAGCTATAATTTTGAGAATTGTAGTTTTGATTCTATGAAATAACGCTGTAAGTTTATATATTCCTTGACTGTATTCTATAACTAAATACGTGGTATTACGACAACTGTAATAATATCGTAAAGGGGAATAGGAAGAAATTACTTTTTTAAGACCAAGAAAATTGATAAAAATGGGATTTGCATAGTTATGTTCTAGTTTAGCTTTAGTAATGACAAAGTTTTTAAATCCTTGTCTTTTCAATTTTAAACCATAATCAAAATCTACACCATCTATGAATAAATCGGAAATGGGTAAATCTGTGATTTTAGCAGCATCTAAATTAATTAAAGATCCAGAAGTTATGGGTGCATCACATTCATAATATGATATTGATGAATCATATTGACAGTGAATAAATTTATCACGTTGAAAATTGACTCCTCCTATAAATGATTGACTTCTTGAGTCATAAGGAGTTGCAGCAACAATTCCTATTTGGTTGTTTAGTTCTGTTAATTTTTGGTATGATTCTAGGAGAATATAAAGACAGTCAGGACTGGGAATACTATCTTGATCAAATGTCCATAAAAAGTTATAGTTTTCTTTGATTGCCCATTTTAATGCTAGTGTTATTCCTTGACTTATACCTATATTTTCAGGGAAATGATGTATTATTATTGATGGTTCATCTAAATCATTGAGTAGTTGAATCTGGGAGTTATCTACTATAAAAATAGAGTCAATTGGTACTGTTTGGGATTTGATGGCTTTTATACATTGTATAGCTGCTTGTTGGTCTTCGTAGAGGGTAATGTAAGCAGCGATTTTTGGTTTCATTATATTTTTTAAACAGAAATGTGAATTTTTTTCAACCTCTTAAATAATAAACTAGGTCTACCAAATTTTACCCAGTTTACCTATCAAACCATGATAAATTCCTAAAATACAAGCCCATATTTTTAGTTTTTTTGATTGAGAATCATACAATAAAATAAAAAATATTTTAGCTAACATACTTTTGAATCTTCGCATTAAACTGGTTACACGATATATTTTTTGAGAAAACCGAGTTTCTAAATAAGTATGATTACGGCACATATAATAATAGCGTAATGCTGAATATTCTTGTATGTACATTTCTTTGTTAAATATTTTTATTCGTTTGGGGACACCTAGATGATGTATCATCATAGCTTGAGGAATAATTATATTATGATAACCTTTCATTCTAAGTCTTAAACCATAATCAAAATCTACACCGTCTATAAATAAATCGGATCGGGGAACAGGAATAGTTTTAGCAGCAGCTATAGAAATGAGCGACCCGGACGTGATAGGTGAGTCACATTCATAAAAATCAACATCACTATTATGCGGTATTCCTTGAAAATGATCCTTCGCAAAAATCACGCTTTCCACTACTCTACTCATTCTAGTATCAAAAGCTGTAGGTGCAAGGATACCAATTTCATAGTTATCTTGTTGAAATAATTTATGGTAGTTTTCCAGTAATATTTCTAGACAGTTTGGGGTAGGTATACTATCTTGATC
The DNA here is from genome assembly GCA_004292695.1 of Nostocales cyanobacterium. Classification (GTDB taxonomy): domain Bacteria; phylum Cyanobacteriota; class Cyanobacteriia; order Cyanobacteriales; family Nostocaceae; genus Okeanomitos. The sequence goes on from RDXV01000090.1 coordinate 5,173, forward strand.
AAAAGTCCATAAAAAATCATATTCTTGGGATATAGCCCATTCTAATGCTTGGGCTAAACCTTCTCCAATTCCAATGTTATTGGGGTGATGATAGATTAATAAAATGTTTTTACTACTATTAAGTAATAATGGTTGATTTGAGTTATCTACTATATAGATAGAATGAATTTGAATTGATTGATTTTCAATAGCTTGAATACATTGGTTGGCAGATTTTTGATCTTGATAACAAGTTATGTAAGCAGCTATTTTTGATTGCATATTATTCTATAAATATAAATCATTATGACTATGATACGTCTATAGAATAATCTTCTGTTTGTATCGTTAAATTAGGACTATAACAAGGATCATGTTCAATTAGTTTTTGCCATTTTAACTGCATATATTTAATTTCATTGCTAAACCTTACTTTTTTTTCTGGAGTATCTTCATAACCACGACTTTTAGATTCATAGTGGTACAGTTTAACATGAGGTAGATATATATTTCTATAGCCCTTATCAATCATTTTAAAGCAAAGGTCAATATCATTAAAAGCTACTGCTAAATCTTCTTCAAAACCTCCAACTTCTTCAAAAACCTCACGCCGACACATCAAACAAGCACCAGTTACTGCCAAATAATTATTAATTGTTTTGAGTTGATTAAAATAACCGTGATTATCAGCATCAAAATATTTATGACTATGACCAGCTACTCCTCCTATTCCTGCTACTACCCCAGCGTGTTGAATAGTATTATCAGGGTATAATAATAAAGCTCCTACTGCGCCAATACTAGCTCTTTGAGCTTGTTCTACCATAGCATTCAGCCAATCACTATTAATAACTTCAGTATCATTATTAAGAAATAAAATATATTTGCCTTTTGAGTGGCTCACTGCATAATTATTAATCTTAGAAAAATTAAAAGGAATATCTAAAATTTGACATATAAACCTTTGCGGTTCTTTTGCTTTCCATGATTCGATAATTTTTTTAGTTTCTTCTTCTGTACTACCATTATCAATTACTAAAACTTCATAGTTAGGATAAGTAGTTTTACTAAAAATAGATTCTAAACAATTATTCAGGATATTTCCTAAATTTTTAGTAGGGATGATAATAGTTACTAGATCATAATTTTTAATTTCATATCTAACTATATGATGACCACCCTCTACTGGAATTATTTTCCCAGATTCTTGTCTTCTTTTTAAAGCATCCTTAATAGCTTGTTGTGCAGCAACAGTAGCATAGTTTTTTGCAGAAATATTTTGAGCAGTAGATTCTGAATGAATACGCCAATGATACAAAATACTAGATATATGGAAAATATTATCTGTTTTCTCTGTCAATCTTAAAACTAAATCATAATCTTGACTACCTTCATAACCTTCTCGAAAACCACGTATTTCATTGATTAAGGAACGACGATAAACCCCTAGATGACAGGTGTACATTCTAGATAGAAAAGAGTCTGGACACCAATCTGGTTTAAAAAATGGATCTTGTAATTTTCCTTCTGGGTTTATTTTATCTTCATCTGAATAAATCATGTCCGCTTCAGGATGTTTATTAAGTAATTGTACTACCTCATATAAAGCATGAGGAGTTAATAAATCATCATGATCCAATAAAGCTATATATTCTCCCTTTGCTAATGCTATCGCTGAATTTGAACTTTTAGAAATATGTCCATTTTCTGTCCGAAAAACTACCTTGATCCGTTTATCTTTATTGATATATTCATTCAAGATGTTTCTAATATGTGGTTTAGTAGAAGCATCATCAGCAATACATAATTCCCAGTAGGGATAAACTTGATTTAATACGGAGTTTATTGCTTCTTTCAAAAAATTCTCAGAAGTATTATAAACAGGCATAATGATACTGATAATTGGTTTGTGTTGCAAACACTTAATACTCTCAGTCATTAAAATTAAATCTATTTTTCGTGGGTAATTCTTAGTTAGCCATTGTTGATAATTAAAATCATCACTTAAAGGAATTGTATCGTTTTGTTTTAAGGTATTAATAGTATAGGTTAAACCATTAGTAAGTATAAGTATAAAAATTAATCTTAATTGTGCTATCTTTTTAAAAAAAAACTTCTTTAAGGCGAATGCACTTTTAAAGTGAAACCATACTTTCCTCAACTTCCAGAATTTGCTAGTTTCCATAGCAACAATAGTTGCTTGAGCTTTTTGAGACTCAACTTGGTAATGATAAAGTTGAGATTGAGTTTCTTGTAATTGAGATTGAATCTCCTGTAATTGAGATTGAATCTCCTGTAATTGAGATTCATTTTGTTCAATATAAGTATCTTTGTCTGATAAAGAATTTTCTAGCTGAATCAGCTTATTTCTAACTGCAATATTTTCTTGCCATAATAGCCAAAACTTATTTTCATATTGTCTAACTGTTCGCTTAAAAGGTTCTCGTCTATTTATAAATCTAATTGCCCAAGGAGTGATGAAAGAAGCATCAAAATTCACATCACGATAAAACCCATGCTGTGCAAATAACTCCGCCCAATATTCAGGAGGTTGAACATTAAAATGTGTAGATTCTTGATAATCAAAAGGGGTGGACGAAAACAAAATATCACTACTATGATCACAGAAATTTTTTATTACTTTTTCTATTTCTTCAGTTGTTAAATGTTCTAAAACCTCTATACAAACAATTAAGTCATATTGTTGTGTTAAATCATCAACAAGAGAGCCAACTCTACAATAGGGCTTAATACTATGATGAACATTATTAATAGCATATTCCGAAATATCTATTCCCCAAGATTCGACTCCTTTATTTCTTAATTCCTCAACTAAAAACCCCATTGCACATCCTGCATCTAACACAGTTTTAGGGTTTATATTCTGAATGATTTTAGTAGCTATACCATTGAAAAATTCAAGCCAATGCTCGTTTCTTTCATAAGGAATTCCACAATTATGAGTATAGTAATATTTGTTATAGTATTGAGATGCTGTTTGATGATTCATGTTTTTTATTATAAATAATTGTCACTGTTTATATGATAATATTATTAGTGCATTGAATTTCTATTATTTCCTGTTTACTAATTAGTAGCTATTTCCGCTTGTTTAACAAACAATTGTCAAATAATAATTTACAACCTCCTGTGAATCACCAGCACACTTAATATTTCCTTGACTTAAATGAATCGCCTTTGTGCAGGATGTACTAATAAACTGTAAATCATGAGACACAACCAAAACCGTAGCATTATCATCCCAAAAACTATCAATCCTCTTTTTACACTTATTCTTAAAACTCTCATCTCCCACAGACAACACCTCATCTAAAATCAAAATATCCGGCTGCACATCAGTAGCAATAGCAAAACCCAACCGTGCCACCATACCCGAAGACAAACCCTTAACGGGAACTAAAGCATAGTCTTGTAACTCCGCAAACTCCAAAATTGACCTCGCTCTTTCCTTCATTTCAGACCTGGAAAAACCTAACAATACACCATAAAGGAGTATATTGTCCGTAACAGAAACTTACGGATCAAAACCTGCTCCCAACTCAATCAAATGCACAACTTGACAACGTAATTTCACTGTTTCCGCTAGTAGGTTGCAAGATTCCGGAAGTTATTTTCAGAAGTGTGAATTTACCAGAACCATTCGCACATAATTATACCTATTTTCCTACCTTTGTCAATCACTAATTCATATATTATCTACCTTACTCTTAATTTTTTTCTTATAAAAGATATTCGTTTTATCACGATGTAACGTTTAGATTCAGATTTAAGTATTTACTATATTTAACTCTACAGTGATAAAGATAACTTCTAACAACAGGATTATTACTTAGCGTACCCTTCATCAACACAAGATAAAATACTGTACCTAATCTTCAACTAGGGTAAAATCAACATACTGATAAAGCTGTTTTAAACTGATCTCAAAACCCACAGATTCCAACTTTAAAATTTCTGACTCTCCTCGATAATCACTTAAAACCCATTTACCTTGTTCATTCTTCACAAATTGTTTAATATAATATTCATTTTGTGAAATTAAAATATATTCTTGAAAACTGGGAATTCTTCGATAAGCGTCAAATTTATCCCCTTGATCATAGTTAGCTGTAGATTTGGATAAAACTTCAATTATCACAAGCGGATTAGTAATAATAGTTTGATTTTTACCTTGATAAATAGCTTTATCTTTGACTACCATCACATCAGGATAAGTATAGCGATTAGATGCTTCGATCCATAATTTCACATCTCCTATATATATTTCATAACCCTGTTCTTCTAAAATTGCTAGAAGTTTAGCAGCAATTTTCAAAGCTAACTTATTATGATTTGTTGTTCCTCCCGTCATTTCAAAAATTTCTCCATTCAAGTATTCGTGTTTGTTTTCAGATTGATTTTCTAATTCTAGATATTCTTCAGGAGTGTAATAGGTTTTTTCTGTTTGAACAGGAGTAGTTAGAGTCATATTTTTTGCTCCTTAATTTACTTACTCTAGAACTGCTAAATTTCGAGTATCACTATTTTAAATTTATTTAAGTTTAGCGTTAGATCATTTTTCGTGATAGTTGAGCATAATAAATTTCGGCTAGTATATTTTGAAGATTATATTTATACTCCCACGTAGGATAATGAGAACGAAATTTACTCACATCTGAGATATACCAGATATGATCGCCAGAACGATTATCTTCTGTATAGTTGTATTGTAGTTTCTTACCTACTATGTTTTCGCAAATTGAGATAGCTTCTAACATCGAACAATTACTATGACGAGAACCTCCTATATTATAAACCTCTCCACATCTGGGATTTTGATAGAAATGGTAAAATGTATTAACTAGATCATAACTGTGAATGTTATCTCTAACTTGTTTACCTTGATAACCAAATATGGTGTAAGCATCACCTAAAATAGTACATTTCATTAAATAGGCTAGAAAACCATGTAATTTAGCACCAGAATGATTGGGTCCCGTTAAACAACCACCACGAAAACTAACAGTTTTCATATCAAAGTATTTACCATATTCTTGTACTAAAATATCAGCAGCAACCTTAGAAGCACCAAAAAGAGAATGTTTAGAATTATCAATTGTCATTGATTCATCAATTCCCTGATAATACTTGTTATTTTCCTCTATTTCCCACCTATATTCTAACTCTTGCAAAGGTAAAAAGTTGGGAGTATCTCCATAGACTTTATTAGTAGAAGTGAAAATAAAAACTGCTTTTGGGCAATATTGACGAGTAGCTTCTAATAACACTAAAGTACCATTAGCATTAACTGTAAAATCAGTATGAGGATCTCTTGCAGCCCAATCATGGGAAGGTTGAGCCGCAGTATGTACAATTAAAGTAATATCAGAAGAATATTGTTTAAATAAATTTTCAATGGCTTCTTGATCACGAATATCAATATTATAATGTTGATAGTGATCGCCATATTTTTCTTGTAATAAATTACAATTCCATTTAGTTGAAGCAGATTCCCCGAAGAAAAAGGATCTCATATCATTATCTATTCCTACTATATTAAAACCTTTTTCTGCAAAAAAATGCACTGATTCTGAACCAATTAAACCGGCTGATCCTGTAATAACAACTGTGGACATAAATACTCCTTGATTTCTTGGATGGAGATGAATGTGTAAATAAAAAAAGTGCAAAAAAATCTAATTTAACTTAATTTAACACAGATTGTAAAATTGTTTCATTATCTTTAATCCAATTAAAGATATCTTCCAAAGTTTGTTGAGGATTAATTTTAGGTTTCCATCCAGTTTTATTCATAATCAGAGAAGAATCTGTAATAAATACAGGAATGTCGCCACTTCTTTCTTCATTGATTGATTTAATTTCAATAGATTTTCCAGTAATTTGCTCACAAAGTCGAGTAGTTTCTAACAAAGAAAGACTATTTTCTTTACCACCACCAACATTTAAAACATCTCCATCTAACTCAGAAAAATGCTCTAATTGATACTTTACTAAACTCAATAAATCATTAATATGCAATAAATCCCTAACTTGTTTTCCTGTACCTCCATAGCCAATATAATTTAAACTTTTACCAAAATAATGAGCAGCTACCCATAATACAAATACTCCTTGATCTACTTTTCCCATTTGCCAAGGACCAGTTAAGACTCCACAACGGTTAATGATTGCTTGTATATTATAAGCATTTCTGTATTCTTCAATCAATAATTCTGAAGCTAATTTAGTTGTCCCATAAAGAGTACGATATCCTGTCAAGGGAAAATTCTCAGCTACACCTTGGGGTGAAATACCTGTGATGATTTGATTCGCAGAAATTTCTAACCTAGTATCTGATTCAATAGTATTGAGACATTTAAGATGTTCAACAGGATAAACTCTGCTAGTGGAAAGAAATAATAAACGAGCTTGAGTTTGTCTAGCAAGTTCTAAAATATTAATTGTTCCCATCAAGTTAGTTTGTAGAACATATTGGGGGGAGCTAAACCCTGCTAAAACTGAAGGTTCAGCCGAACAATCTATAATAGTATCTACATCTAAAACTTGAGGATCTAAATCTGCTGCTGATCTAATATCTCCATGAATAAACTCAATTTCTGTTTGTTTAAACCGAGGCAAATTTAACTCTGAACCTCTCCTTTTTAGATTATCAAAACAAATAATTTGCCAGTGGGGATATTGTTTTTTTAGCCCTATAGCAAGGGAACTACCTACAAACCCTGCTCCACCTGTAATTAAAATTTTATGGGTCATAATTTTTATTGACATCCTGATTACAAAGGTTTAGATGCTTTAACAAACATTTGTCCACCTAATATTTTCCACAATAGAGGGAGCATTAAATAAATTTTCAAGAATATTGAAAATCATTTTCTAACATAAACTATTTTTCTCCTGGTACAATCTTTTTAAATTTAGAATGTTGACGGACATAATCACCGCGAGACAGGAATTTCTCCAACAAAATGGAAAGCACAATAAATAAATAACGACTACCCATTTCCCTAATTTTGAGTTTAGAAATTCCCGTTTTACGATTAGTCCAAGTAATGGGAATGACTGTATAACTATAACCTCTAGCAATAGCTTTAAGAGGTATTTCTACAGTTAAGTTGAAATGATGGGATATTAAAGGAGAAATTCCTTCAATAACTTCTCTACGATAGGCTTTAAAAGCATTAGTTGTATCATTGAACTTGAGACCAAAGAGAACTTTTACAAAAGTATTTGCAAATCTATTAATAATTAGCTTATGAGTAGGATAATCTATGACTTTACCTCCTCTAATAAAGCGAGAACCAAAGACACATTCATATCCTTCTTGTAGTTTATAATAATAGTCCACAATATTTTCAGGAGCATCTGAACTATCTGCCATTACAATAGCAACTGCATCACCATCAAAATTTTCTAAACCGCATCTAACAGCAAATCCAAATCCATTAGGATAGTAATTATTGATATATCTAACTTGGGGGTGTTCGGTAGAGATTTTTTTTAACACTTCCTCGGTTTTATCTTTACTATTATCATTAATTACTAATATTTCATAGGGTATATTTTCTCTAGTTAATACTTGACTAATATCTTGAATTGTGGGTGTAATTCCTTCTTCTTCATTGTAAGCAGGAATCACAATGGAAAATAACTCTATAGACTGATTATGTTTATGAGCTTGATAGTAATCCTTTGCGTGTAAAGCTGCTTCAAGTCCTTCAGGATAAAATATTTCTGGTTGTTGATTTTTTAGTTGATTTTTAAAAACTAGGCGATCGCTGATAATGTAATTCAAACTAGCACTTAATAAAACCCCGATTAAGGTATTGATTCTATAATCAACTTTTAGCCAATCTAAAATCGGAAACAGAATAAATATCCTTAAAATCACCGCACTACCCGCAGATAAATGATAGAGAGGAATTTGTTTAAAGATAACTTCTTTAATATTCCAAACTCCTCCCGTCCATACCCAAAGACGATAAATAAAGAAACTCACTAATAAAGATAGTTCAATAGAGATTGTGTTAGCTAAGTTACGACCTAAAGCATCATTCCAACCCAACCCTTCAACCATCACAAAAATCAGAAATAAGTTGAATAAAGCTGCTATTCCACCACCAATCAGGAATTTTAATACTTTTTTTGAAAATAGTTTTTTAAACATTGAATGCCCCTCCTCTGTTGATTATAATGTTGGATTGATATGATAATTTAAGTCAATAATTCATTAATTAGTTTATCTTAACTTTATATTCACCACTTAAAGGAATTGCCTGATTTGTTTGAGGATTATAAATCCATGCCTTTATTTTGTGAATACCTTTAGATAAATTCTGAGTAGTTAAGTTAATTGACCAACCAGAATTAGAATAAGAGCTTTTACTAAAAAATTTAGCTACATCAGGCCTACTATTTCCTGTTTTAGTAAATCCTAAATAGTTATTATCAGAATTATAAGTAATCAAAATTGGTAAATTTTTCTGTTTGATGTTTTTCTCAAAAGCCCACCCATAAATGAATATTGTTTCCCCTTGGTTAAAATTCATCACCCTATTTTCTTCAGATTTACTGTCCATAACACCATTATATTGATCACTTAATTCAAATAGAAAATTAATATTTTCCAATTTTGACAAATCAATTAATGATTTTTTTTGCCGTATATTTTCGTTTAACAACCTATATGAAATTAAATCTAATTTTAGTTGAGATTTATACAACAAAGGATTAATAGTATAAAAACTAAATGATTTAACAGGTATAGGTAGTTCTCCTTGAAATAAACCTAAAGCCTCATCAGAATTTTGGGGTAAATGACTGATAATTACACCGTTATTAGCATTTTCGGGAATAATTCTAAATGAATTTGCATGACCATCAGCATAAACTATATTCATCATCACAGGAGGACTTCTAAAAAGAGTTTTATAAATTTTACCTAAAATTGAATATTGGATCTGAACTTTGGCTCTAACTATTTCTTTATCAGCTGTTTTAAGTTCATAACTTTGATTCCAATTCATTGATATCACATCATCTTTATCTATTTTTTTGCAAATGTTGGCTTGACGAGGTTTTAAAATCATTATTTCATTCAGTTTTTTTGTGTAGATAAAATTTGGAAATTCTGAAGAAATTTGATAGTTACAAAAAATATTAGTGAAAGTTTGAGGTTCATCAAAAAAAGGATGACGACCATCAATAGACATAAAATTATAAATAATATAATCTGGTTTGTTATTTAAGATACTTTCTGAATTTAACTTATCAAGATAACTGGTATAGGCAGAATAAGATTGAAAAATAGGTCTAGGTTTCCAAGTAAGATTATTAGCAGGTATTAAGGAAATTTCCCAGGGAACTATATCAACATTTTTATTTTGGAGTGCATTAATTACATCTGATGTTAATTTCATTTCTGCTAAATTTTCTTGACTTAATCTTATAATTTCTTCCTTATATTTGTTTAGATTCAAAATAGAGTTTAACTTTATAGAAAAGTTTGTCAAAGATGAAATTGAAATTGGACTGGACAACTTTGGTACATTTTGAACAAAAGGTAAAGGAACTAACAAATATACTGATAAAGTTAAGATTAACCAAAAATGTAATAAATGTTCAACCAAACTTTTTTTATTTATATTAATCTCATTTCTTAATGAAAGATAAACAAGTAAAGGCGTAAATTTTACAAACAACACAACGTGGGGTAAATCTTGACGAATAAATCCATGTTTGAAGGTGATCCACAAAACAAATGCCAGACTTAAATTATAACCGAGTGAATTGGGTTTATTTTTAGTTGTTATTATTAATAGTGTTAAAACTAAAACTAATTGCACCAGAGCATAAGCTAATTCCAACTTAGAACCAACTAAACTCATTGCACTAGAATAACCAGAAGAGATTGCTAAAGAATTTTTTAAGTAGTCAAAGAGAGAAGCATGATTTTTTGATAATCCATCTAAAATAATGGAGGTAGTCCATAATGATGATATGATAAAAATAACCAATTGATATAAACATTTATTAGTATTTTTTTGATGATAATTATTTTTGAGATTCCCTAATATATTTCCTGTAAAATATAAAATACCTGCTCCTGTGGTGCAAATACCCAAACTAAATTTAGTTGTTAAACAAAAACCGCTAATGATACCCAGGATTAAAGAATATAAAATAAATGAGTATTTTTTGTGGAAATGCTTTTCATAAGGGAGAATTACCAAAAATATAAATAAAATTGTATAGTCTGTTCCTGCTCCTAAGAGATAAAATATAAATGAATAAAATATGAGTATATATAATTTCCACCAATTTTTAAGTTTATACAATTTAATTAGCTCTATTGTAATGAAAACAAAAAATATTACATGGATCAGAGCTACAAATAACATAATAGAGCCAAAATTATCACCGATAACAGCACCATGAATTAAATAACCTAACGGTCCGTATGTAAAAATTATGTCTTTTCCGTAAGTTAATTTTTCTAAGGAAGCATAACTGATAACATATTGCCAAGAAGGATCTAGACCAGTTATTATTCCACTTGGTAAAGGTAGAAAGATAATAAAAAAATATATTGTTAAAAGAAACCACAACAAATAAATAAATATTTTTTTGAACCTTGTGAAATTTTGTGGTAGCCCAGGATAACTTTTATATTGTTTATCAAACATATTTTTGTTATAAATTATTTATGTAGAGTGAACTTGGGTTGTACAACACTGATTTTTTAAAATTAGTATTTTGAAATTTATTTTTTTAAAATTTTTTTTTATAGATTACTACTATATGATACCCAAATAAGATTCCACAACTTTTTGGGATTCACCAACTAATTTGATATTACCCTTACTTAACAAAATAGCTTTATCACAAGATTGTTTTACAAATCCCAAATCATGCGACACAACCAAAACCGTCGTTTCTCCATTCCAAAAACTATCCATCCTCTTTTTACACTTATTCTTAAAACTCTCATCACCCACAGACAACACCTCATCTAAAATCAAAATATCCGGCTGCACATCAGTAGCAATAGCAAAACCCAACCTTGCCACCATACCCGAAGATAAACCCTTAACAGGAACTAAAGCATAATCCTCCAACTCCGCAAACTCCAAAATTGACCTCGCTCTTTCCTTCATTTCAGACCTTGAAAATCCTAACAATACACCATAAAGGAGTATATTGTCCATCACTGAAATTTCTGGATCAAAACCTGCTCCCAACTCAATCAAAGGCGCAACTTGACCTCGTACTCTAACTGTACCAGTGGTTGGTTGCAAAATCCCAGAGATTACTTTCAGAAGCGTGGACTTACCTGACCCATTCGCACCTATTATCCCTATTTTTTCGCCTTTGTCAACTACTAAATCAATATGATCTAAAACTAATTTTTTGGCTGGCTTTCTATATTTACCTTCCACTATGGATAGTATAGTTTTCTTTAAATCATAAGAAAACTCCTCTTGTGTACGTCTCCATAAACAAACCTGATCTAGTCTAATGACTTCCATTTACAATAAATCCATAAGATGATATCGCCACAAATGAAAACAAGTCCATCCCCTATTAGGCTTGTTGTAGTAATCATGTTCTCCTAATATACACTATCAGGATCTATTCCTAAATCACGCAGTTTTGCCGCTAATTTATCCGCTCGTTTACATTCACTTTCCGCTAGTTCCGCCAGTTCTGTTGGTATCAGTAATTTATCACCTGTATCTAATCGGTAAAATCTCAAAAGTTCCCCTTCTACAGCTAATTTTAATCCCAAAGGTTGAGACAAATTATCTGTGATGGGTTGATAAACTTCGTCCTCTAATCTATAACCTAATAAATTATTTTTAATCCATTCTCCTTTAGGGTCAAATAACCAATATTCTAAAATTCCTAACTGCTCATACAACAACTTTTTATCTTTTTGATCTTGGCTTTTTGTTCCTGCACTTGTCATCTCAAAAACTACTTGGGGAACTTGTCCTTCTTCCCAAACTTTATAATTATCTCTACCACCAGGAGGTACATCAAAAATTACCATCACATCGGGAGCAACTCTTAATTTGGGAAAACCTTGGGCGTAATATAAAAATTGATTTGCCAGTACCGTCGCTTGTCTGCCTGTAAGATATTGTTTGAGAACTTCCAAGGTTGTTAAAATTGCATAAAGATGTATATAGGTTTCTGCCACTGGTTCGCCATTACCACTAGGATATTCAATTTTGACATCTGTTAATTTTACAGTTGTAGTCATATTTTTTGCCTAACTTATAAAATATCAGGTTCAATACCTAATTCTCTCAATTTCTGAGCCAAAATAGCGGCTTTATTTTCCGCTTCATCAGCACGTTGGCGTTCAGCCTCAGCTTTTTCTGCTAATGTAGGCAACCAACCATCAGCATTATACCAACGCAACCACAAACCCTCTATATTTTGATACCTTCCCTGCCATAAACCTAAACCCATTTCTATTTCTTCTAACCAAAAACGGCTTTCTGAGAAATTTATAGATTCATAACGAGTACCATTGAGTTTAAAACCACGAAATTTATTTTCATAGCGGTCATAAACAACATAGTAGGGAATACGCAAAATGCGTTCATATACTTCCCATTTTGTTGGGGGTTTGTTTACTTCCCGGAGAGTTTTTCCTAAGTCTTCGTGTTCTGTTCCTGGTGATAGTAATTCAACTACTAAAAAAGGAGTAATTCCTTCTTGCCAGACTACATAACTTAAACGTAAACCTTCCTGTTGATTACTATTAATAATCCCTAACACCATATACCAATCAGGGCGTTTATACCAACTAGGATGGCGAGGATCATAATAAAGGTTTAAATCACTGGCCAGGAGCATTTCCTCAGATGAATAATTGATAGGTTGACAAGTTTCACTGAGTAAATCTGCTTGTATACAATGAAATTCGTCCGGCAATCCTGATTCTCCTACTAACTCACTAGGTAAATCATACATTGTCGGCATAGTTTCTTCGGGTGGCAGAGGTGGATTACTTTGATACATTCTCCATTCCCATCCTTAACTATCAGCAGTCTATCCCCAAGATAAAATAATTATCACACCAGTAACGCCTTCGTTTACAAACTATCAGGTTCAATGCCTAATTCTCTCAATTTTTGAGCTAAAATAGCTGCTTTACTCTCTGCTTCATCGGCACGTTGGCGTTCAGATTCAGCTTTTTGGCGTTCAGATTCAGCTTTTTGGCGTTCGGTTTCAGCCTTTTGACGTTCAATTTCGGCTTTTCTTTCTTCAATTTCTGCCCTTTGGAGGGCAATTTCAGCTTTTCTAATTTCTTCTAAATTAGCTTCTTCAGGTGTTGGTACTAACTTTCCTTCAACAGTAAAATATCTTAACCTATCTTCCCAAACTCCTAAATATAAACCTAACTCCTGACTCCAATACCAATCATTTTCTGATGGGGGAATAGCTTTATATTCACTGTTTGTTAATCGCCATCCTACCAATTCTAAGGTATTTGGAGAAAACCAAAAATACTCAGGAGTGCGAAATTGATTTTGATACAACTGTTTTTTTAATCCCTTATCTACTTTCGCCGTAGAATCAGAAAGTAATTCAATGATCACATTGGGATATTTACCATCCTCTTCCCATATTACCCAAGACAGGCGCGGACGTTTTTCTGTATCTTTCACTAGAAAAAAGTCTGGTCCTCTGAAGTCTCGATTTTTTAACTGTTGGCGGCTATAGTAAACGCTAAGATTTGCACCGATAAAGAAATCTTCCCGATCACGCCATAACCATTCTAAACAAGTGACTAATATTAATAGTTGTGTATAATGTAATGAACTTTCCATTTCTGGTTCATCGCTGAGTAATTCAGTGCAATCTGGCATTAATGCTTCTATTTCTTGTGCGGTTAAAGCCATAGTTTTTATTAGGATAAATTACTATCTTTAAATGAATTATAAACTATCAATATCTAATTTGTGTAATTATCAAATAATAGCTATATTGAAGCAAATCACTAAACCGCCATCAATTTAAAACAAGTCTATTACAATAAATCCATAAACTGATGTCGCCACAAATGAAAACAAGTCCATCCCAAAGATAAAATTATTATGCCACCCAATAACGCCCCCCATATTAACCCTAAATCTGGTGCTGCACCTGATAATGTAATCTGACGTAAACTTTCAATTATGGGTGATAAGGGATTTAAACTAAGAAATGGTTTAACTTGGGGTGGTACAATCGCTGCGGGATAAAATACTGGACTACTAATCCAAATCACAAAGGTAATTAACTCATAAAAGTAAGGTAAATCTCTAAAAAATACATACAAAGCACTTACCAAAAATCCAATACCAGTACAAACTAGAACTAAGGCTAAAAAAGGAAACACCAAAGCTATAACATTAATAAGACTTTTAGAGTTAAATAAGGTGATTAATGCCAGTAGCGGCAATGCACCGACAGAAAACTGAAATATATTTGCTGCTACCATTGACACCGGAAAAACACTGACAGGTAGCCGAATTTTATTTAATAATGCTCCATTACCTACCACACTTGCTAAAGCCTGAGTTGTGGAAGCTGAGAAAAAATTTATAACTATAAGTCCTGTAAATGCTGCTAATACATAGTTGAGAATTGAATTATTATAGTAAGATGCAAAAGTAGTACCAAATATAGCAGTATAAAGCCCTGTCATGATTAAGGGATTTAATAAAGACCAATACACACCCAAAAATGAACCACGATAGCGTACTTTTAATGTTCGTGCTACTAAAACGTGCAATAGTTCACAATAACGCTGCACTTGTAATTTAGTTAAATTGTCTTTAACAGAAATGGTCATTCTCCACTACCACCACAGGCGATCGCCAAAATATTGTGATATTTTATCCTATTTTCAGCATTCGTTTGTACATTAATGACTAACCAGCTATTTACAGTGGTTATTTTTCACAGTGGTTATTTTTCAGAGCAGTAAAATTTCACCACTCCTCATGATTTACAGCACTTTTCAGTGTAATGAGGTACACTTTAGGCGGGTTTGTCTCAGTGGTTTTGGCTCACTCGTTTTTCTTATACAGCGCTTCCCGTTGTTATGAGGTACAGAGTTTTTTAGTTTTAGGGAACAGGGAACAGGGAACAGGGAACAGTAAATAAATCAGGGTGTACTTCATA
>RDXV01000268.1 GCA_004292695.1 Nostocales cyanobacterium
ACTTCGTACACCTAAATCTTATAAAACCCCTTTGCCTCTTGCCTTTTGCCTCTTGCCTGCCTACACAGATATGTTCAGGAATCAAACCGGATTCCTATATATGAATGTATATGAAAAACTTTTCTGTATATTTACTGAAAATTATAAATTTTTACTTATATGTTCAATCTAATATTTATTTAAGATTTATAGTTGTACAGTGATCCAATTTCCAAAAAAAACCTGTATACTGTTTTTCAATGGTTGAAAAGTAAGTTTCTTACTGACCCAAACAGGTACAGCAATTCATTTTTAATTTCATAATTACCTTCAGCACTTTCGTCTTGGAAGTGCTGATGTATTATAGCTACAAATATTGTAGTTTCATGGCAAGTATTCATCATGATTTTGCCGTAATTTTCATTGCTAAACAATAGATTTTTTGAAACCAGGAAATTCAATTATGTCAGACTTTTTCAACCAAGTTTCTCGTCGTAAATTTATCGCTACTGCTGGAGCTTCCGCAGGTGCAGTATTCCTGAAAGGCTGTCTAGGCAACCCTCCAGAACCTGGTAGTGGCGGTGGAACAGCAAATCAAAGCACCACTCAACCAGTAGCTAATGTTAGTGCAGATCAACAACCAGAAACTACAAAAGTTAAACTTGGATATATTCCTATTGTTGAATCTGCGCCATTAATTATTGCCAAAGAAAAAGGCTTTTTTGCTAAATATGGCATGACCGATGTAGAAGTTTCTAAACAAGCCTCTTGGGGTGCAGCTAGAGACAACGTAGAGATTGGTTCTGCTGGTGGTGGAATTGATGGTGGACAATGGCAAATGCCTATGCCCCATTTAATTACCGAAGGTAAAATTACCAAAGGTAATAAACCTATTCCCATGTATGTTTTATGTCAATTAATCACACATGGTAACGGTATTGCTATTGCGGATAAACATAAAGGTAAAGGTGTAACTTTGCAACTTGCTGGGGCTAAATCTTTATTTGCACAGATGAAATCATCACCTGCACCCTTCACGGCAGCAAAAACATTCCCTGCAGTTAACCAAGATTTTTGGATTCGTTATTGGTTAGCGGCTGGTGGTATTGATCCTGATGCAGATGTGAAATTATTAACAGTTCCCGCAGCACAAACTGTAGCCAACATGAAAACAGGAACAATGGATGCTTTCAGTACCGGAGATCCTTGGCCTTATAGAATTGTTAAAGACAAAATTGGCTTCATGGCCGCTTTAACTGCGGAAATTTGGAAAGATCACCCTGAAGAATATTTTGCGATGCGTGCAGAATGGGTTGATCAACATCCGAAAGCGACAAAAGCCTTACTAAAAGGCATCATGGAAGCACAACAATGGTTAGATAATTTTGATAACCGGAAAGAAGCAGCGGAAATCTTATCAGGAAGAAATTATTTCAACTTGTCCGCAGATATTTTACTAGAACCATTTATGGGTACTTATGACATGGGAGACGGCCGCAAGATTAATGATAAATCAATGGCTGCTTTGTACTGGAAAGATAGTAAAGGTAGCGTTTCTTATCCCTACAAGAGTCATGATTTGTGGTTTATCACTGAAAGCGTAAGATGGGGCTTTTTACCACCTGATTATATTGCGAATAAAGGAGAAAAAGCTAAAGCTTTAATTGATAAAGTTAACCGGGAAGATATTTGGAAAGAAGCAGCAAAAGAAGCTGGTTTTACTGCGGATATTCCTACCAGTACCTCTCGTGGTGTGGAAACATTTTTTGATGGTATTAAATTTGATCCAGAAGATCCAGAGGCATACCTCAAGAGTTTAAAAATTAAGAAAGTCAACATCTAGTAATTAGTCATTAGCCATTAGCCATTAATCAATGTAAGGAGAAAGAAAATTATGACAGTAGCCCAGAAACGTCCTGCAAGTTCTAAGTTAGAAAACAACTTTATATCCAATTTACAAAAGCAATTTCCTGAACTTGTACCACCAACGGTTGCTATAGTTATATTCCTTGCAGCTTGGCAATTATTCGCATGGACTCCCGGTGCAACATTACCCGGTCCAATTCAAGTTATCCAAGATACCTGGATTTTGATTATTTACCCTTTTTATGACAAAGGTGGCATTGATAAAGGGTTATTCTGGCAAATTTTAGCTAGTCTCCAACGGGTAGCTATTAGTTATACTTTAGCTGCTATTGTCGGTATTGGTTTAGGGGTGTTAATTGGTGTTAACAAAACCATGTCTAAAGCCTTAGATCCCCTATTTCAACTATTAAGAACAGTACCGCCTTTAGCTTGGGTTCCTATTTCCTTAGCAGCTTTAAGACAGAACGAACCAGCAGCATTGTTTGTAATTTTCATCACTTCAATTTGGCCAATTTTGATTAACACTGCCGTAGGTGTAAAAGAAATTCCCAATGATTACAATAACGTTGCTAAAGTTCTCCAATTGTCTAAAAAAGAATACTTCATTAACATCTTAATTCCTGCGGCTTTACCCTACATTTTTACAGGTTTAAGAATTGCCATTGGTTTGGCTTGGTTAGCGATTATTGCGGCAGAAATTGTGATGTCAGGTATTGTTGGTATTGGTTTCTTTATTTGGGATGCTTACCAAAATAACAACGTCAGTGAAGTGATTTTGGCTCTAGTTTATATCGGTGTTGTCGGTTTATTACTCGATAAATTTATGGCTTGGTTACAAACTTTAATTCTGCCAGAACAAAAGTAGGGGCAAACCCCCCGTGGTTGCCCTCAGCAATTACTACCAATTACCAATTACCAATTACCAAAACTATGTCAGTATTTGTTGCTGTTGATCAAATTGATAAAATCTTTGAATTAACTGGTGGCGGTCAATATATCGCCCTCAAAGGGATTAATTTAGAAATTAAAAAGGGTGAATTTATATCTTTAATTGGTCACTCTGGCTGTGGAAAATCAACCCTTTTAAATATGATTGCGGGTTTAGATTTGCCCACAGAAGGTTTAGTAACTCTGGAAGGTCAAAGAATTAAAAAACCTGGTCCAGATCGGATGGTAGTTTTTCAAAACTATTCTCTTTTACCTTGGAGAACAGTTAGAGAAAATATTGCTTTAGCGGTTAATTCTGTGTTAAATGGAATGCCAGAAGCAGAACGTCAAGAAATTGTCGAAAGACATATAGATATGGTAGGTTTACGTCCTCATGCTGATAAACAACCAGCTATGTTATCCGGGGGACAAAAACAACGGGTGGCGATCGCCCGCGCCTTGGCAATTCGTCCTAAACTATTATTATTAGATGAACCTTTCGGAGCATTAGACGCACTCACTCGCGGTAATTTGCAAGAACAATTAATGCAAATTTGTGAAGAAAATGAAGTTACCGCAGTAATGGTGACACATGACGTAGACGAAGCAGTTTTGTTATCTGATAGAATCGTCATGTTAACCAACGGACCAGAATCCAAAATAGGCGATATTTTAGAAGTAGATATTCCCCGTCCTCGTAAACGGATGCAAGTTGTAGAACATCCCAGTTACTACACCTTACGCAGTGAAATGATTTACTTTTTAAATCAACAGAAAAGAATTAAAAAATTACGTGCCAGAAAAACACCAGCTATCGCCCGTCATGGTTTAGAAAAAGTAAATTTAGAGATTGGTTTTCTTCCCATTACAGCTTGTGCGCCCCTAGCAGTAGCTAAAGAAAAAGGTTTCTTTACTAAACATGGTTTAGATGAAGTTTCCTTAGTTAGAGAAAGTAACTGGCGCGGTGTTGTTGATGGTATTAACGGTGGTTATTTAGACGCTGCTCAAATGCCTTCAGGAATGCCAATGTGGTTATCATTAGGAGGTAATAAAAACCAACCTTTACCCGTTGTCACTTCCTTAACCATGACTCGCAACGGTAACGCCATTACCCTAGCGAAAAAATTCTATAATCAGGGTGTACATAGTCTTTCTGACTTCCACAACTACCTCCTAAAAACCCGTGAACAAATGCACAGAATGGGGGTAGTACATCCGGCTTCCATGCACAATTTACTTCTGCGTTATTGGTTGGCATCGGGAGGAATTGATCCTGATGTGGATGTAGCAATGAAAAATATTCCCCCTGCTCAAATGGTGGTAGATTTGAAAGGCGGAAGTATTGACGGTTATTGTGT
>RDXV01000091.1 GCA_004292695.1 Nostocales cyanobacterium
ACTGGTAACTGATAACTGATAACTGATAACTGATAACTGATAACTGATAACTGATAACTGATAACTGATAACTGATAACTGATAACTGATAACTGATAAAAACCCTACACCCTACAAAAAGATCCCCGACTTCCTCAAGAAATCAGGGATCTATCAAAAATCGTAAAAACCTTAAAATTTCAGACTTGTTAAACAAATAGTTGCTAAAACACCAGCAACAATGTAAAAAGTAAAAACAACTTGTAATTCTGACCAACCAGTTAATTCTAAGTGATGATGTAAAGGGGCCATTTTAAATAACCGTTTTCCTTTACCATCTGGACCCTTGGTAGCTTTGTAATAACTAACTTGTGCCATCACAGACAGAGTTTCTACAAAGAAAATTCCACTGAGAATAAATAGTGCTACTAAGCTATTGCTTAATAAAGCTACCGCAGCTAAAGCGCCACCCAAAGCTAAAGAACCAGTATCACCCATAAACACACGGGCGGGGTTACGGTTGTGGGCTAAGAATCCAATACAGCTACCACTCATAGCTGCACAGAAAATCATTAAAGCTGGTGAAGTAGGGGCAATTAAAGCTCCTAAAGCAAAAATGGCGATCGCTACAGTGCCTCCAGCCAACCCATCAATACCATCTGTTAAATTAGTAGCATTACTCTCAGCCACTAACACAAAACCCGCTAAAGGCCAGAACAGCAAACCCAGAGGCAGGGAAAAACCCACCCAAGGCAGAGCTATATTTGTTATACTAAAGTCTCTATTCAAAAACATCCAAACACAAAAACCAGCCGCAAAAATAATCTGCAAAGCTAGTTTCATCTTAGGAGATATACCTTTATTTGATTTACGGCGTAAAATTTGCCAATCATCTATCCAACCAATCAGCCCATAACTGAGTGTTAAGATAGAAACAGCAACCACATCTTCGGCAAAATTTGACAAGATGCAGGCGATCGCCACACCTACGGGGATAAAAAATATACCGCCCATAGTAGGAGTACCAGCTTTTTTCAAATGTGCTTGTGGTCCATCTTCTCTAATAATTTGCCCTGCTTTCAGAGCTTGCAACAAGGGTACAACCCAATAACCAGCAGCAGCAGCACCCACAGAACATAGCAAAAACGGCATAGTTAGTGAGTTTAAACTCCAGAATGCTCTATGAGCCATCCCGTCGAAAATTAATGCTGCTGTAGTCAGTGATAAGGTTAGCAAAGAAGCTAACCAAAAACCAGAAATGTTCAATCCTTGATTGGGAGATAGTTTAGCATCCACAGAAATTTATTCCTTCACTCCACACTAAAAAATGATATCTGAGACCGTTTATCATTTATCAAATATTTATGAATGATTGATAAAATAAATATTTATAAACATTAGTCTCAAAACCTTTCGCGTTAATCCTCATCTAAGCTGATATCATTATCATCATCGTCATAATCGAGATCAGCTATTCCATCTTCTCCCCCTAGAAAATCGGAAATTTCTGTTTCAGCCTGGGAAATATCTGATTCACTTGAGTTACGTGGGATTAGCCGCCCACTACCCTCCAACCAGTCTAAAATAGAAGAATCTCGTCTAGTGGGGATAACAGTTGCTCGACGATTCCTGGGATACTCAGTTAGGGGAGAATTTAACATATCAACGAAGACAGGATTTGCTTTATGTAATTGAACATCTAAGAGTCTATCATTTGATACGGATTATTTTAGTTAATGATTCAACTCTTTAATTAATCAATCCGAATTAAACACAAAAATTAATTTAATAGTCAATAGTCCTTTACCTATTAGTAAGGCATATTTTTAATTAAATTACCATGTAGATAAAACATCATTTTCTGTTAATTCCGATTACGTGTTTTCCTGTTGAGGTAAAAAGCAATGGTAGCAAAAAATACTCTCTTAGAAACAATTGCTGGTACAAATAGGGGTTTACTAGCAACTGAAAATCAAAAAAAAGCAATTCTAGCTGCGATCGCCAGTCTAGAAGACTTTAACCCAAACTCACGCCCCCTAGAAGCTAGTCACTTACTCAATGGAGACTGGAGACTACTTTACACTACCAGCAAGGCTTTGTTAAACCTAGATCGTTTCCCCCTTTGTAAACTTGGTGAAATCTACCAATCTATCAGAGTAGAAACTAACAGTGTTTATAACATTGCTGAAATCTATGGAATACCCTCCTTAGAAGGATTAGTTAGTGTAGCCGCTAAATTTGAACCAGTTTCTCAACAAAGAGTTCAAGTTAAGTTTAAACGGTTCGTAGTTGGATTACAGAAGTTAATTAAATATCAATCTCCTGCAACCTTTATCCGGGAAATTGAATCTGGAAAAAAGTTTACAGCATTTGATACCGTAATTAACAACGAACAACAACAAGGATGGTTAGATATCACTTATATAGATGATGATCTCCGTATCGGTAGAGGCAATGAGGGTAGTGTTTTTGTTCTCAGTAAGTCATAAAGAGTTTTTGCAAACAGGTTTTGCGAAAGAAATTATTCTATTTTAAAGCATTTGTCAAGTAGTTTATCCTAACTTCTTAACTAATCCTTCTTCCCTTCTTCCTTCGTGTCCTTCGCTTCTACCCTTCGGGAACACCTTCGGTGAACGTGGTTCATTAAAAAAAGAGATAAGCAAAAACGCCCATCCCCAAAAACCAACTAATAATCGTTGTGCTTCCAAACCCGCCCAGAAATCAATTTCCGGGCTAATAGCCAAAGTAAACTAAAGTTTACTAAAACACCTTCATTTTACCTAGTCATCTTTAGATGACTTCAGCTATGAGACAGGGAATTAATTCCCTGTCATCGGTATTAAAGTATTAAGTTCCAGACTGCCAAGAATTGATATACTCAACTTGCTCAGAAGTCAAACTATCAATATTAATCTTCATCGCTTCCAACTTCAAACGAGCGATTTCTTGATCAACCTCAGTAGGAATAGAATACAAACCAGGTGCTAACTTACCCTTATTCTTCACCAAATATTCAACAGCTAAAGCCTGGTTAGCAAAACTCATATCCATTACCGCGCTAGGATGTCCTTCAGCAGCAGCGAGGTTAACTAAACGACCTTCACCCAGTACAATCACAGATTTACCACTGTTGAGAATATACTGCTCAGTGAAAGGACGAACGGTTTTAACTTCTTTCGCTTTGGTGCGTAATGTTTTCAGGTCTAACTCAATATCAAAGTGTCCAGAGTTACAAACAATTGCACCGTCTTTCATGACATCGAAATGTTCACCCCGGACTACGTGTTTATTACCAGTTACAGTAATGAAGATATCACCATGAGGAGCAGCTTCAGACATAGGTAATACACGGAAACCATCCATTACCGCTTCAATCGCTTTAATGGGGTCAATTTCGGTAACGATCACGTTTGCACCCAAGCCACGCGCACGTAAAGCAGTACCCTTACCACACCAACCGTAACCAGCTACTACAACGGTCTTACCAGCCAGCAAAATGTTTGTAGCGCGGATAATGCCGTCTAAGGTAGATTGACCAGTACCGTAGCGGTTATCAAAGAAGTGCTTGGTGTCTGCGTCGTTGACGTTCATCGCGGGGAAGGTTAACACCCCATCAGCCAACATAGCGCGTAAACGCACAATACCGGTGGTGGTTTCTTCGGTTGTACCGATTAAATCAGATAATTGATGTTGACGGTTTTTCACCAAGTCTGCAACCACATCACTACCGTCATCAATAATGATGTTAGGACGGTGATCTAAAGCAGTTTGTACGTGACGGTTGTAGGTTTCTGCGTCTTCGCCTTTGATAGCAAATACAGGAATTTCGTAATCAGTTACTAAACAAGCTGCTACGTCATCTTGAGTAGATAAAGGGTTACTGGCAATTAAAACTGCATCAGCACCACCCGCTTTCAGGGCGATCGCCAAATGGGCGGTTTCGGTGGTAACGTGGGCGCAAGCAACTAAACGCAAACCAGCAAAAGGCTTTTCAATAGCAAAGCGATCGCGGATTTGTTTTAATACTGGCATTTCCCGTCCAGCCCAGTCAATACGTTGTCTTCCCAAGGGAGCGAGAGCGAGGTCTCTAACCTCGTGCTTTAATCTGGGAGTAGTTGCGGTCATCTAAATTGTCCTCTAGAAAACAAAATGGTCTTAAAACCTTTACGTACTTTAACAAAGTTTTCTCTCACCTGGCAATTTTTAGCCATAATTCCCGGAAAATATCACTGTACTTTGTCTTTATTTAGATTCTCTGCCATGATTCACACAAGTGTTACAAACTCCTAATCAATTTATTTTTTGCTATAAAGATATTTTATCTTTGTCTTTCTGGAATAACCATCTTACTCTTGATACACAACTATCTAAATTACTTAACACTGATTTTTGATATGAATTATGATATAAATTTTGAGATTTTGGATTAAATACAATCAAATTTTTCTATCTATTTTAGAAATATAACCCTTGATATTGCCAATAGAGTTTGACGAAAGTACACATCATGTAATATATATGGTGTGTTCTCAGTCAGGAATAACAATATTAATTACAAAAATACCAAAATCAACGGATTAAATATTTTGGTGTTGATGATCATTAACATCACAATGGATTCCTAATCAAATATCAGATTAACTAGCTCAGGATTGTATTTGGTGATCACAGAGTAAAATATAACTTTCTAATCAGCAAAGTTGAAAATTCTAATTTGTTAACCATCCAAGAACAGATAAAACTCAAGGAGGTTGTTTCGTGAGATTAAAAGTGAGATTCAAATTTTTGGCGATCGCCTCATTCGCAGCAGGTATAGCAGGATCAATATCAATTGGTATAGTTTCTATCCCCAAAGCTACAGGTCAGATCCCTATAATACCCTACCTACCATCTACTAATAATGTCACAAATACTACTGAATCTTTAACTGTTTCTGAATGGATTTATTTAGATGGTCGCCCCATATTTCAGATAGCTGGAACAAAGAATAATATTCAGCAGCGTTTAAATAATATCCAACTGAATTTACAGGAAATTACCACAGAATACTTCTATTCATCTACAAAAGAACTGAAATTACAAACTCGCATTGTTAACGACTTACCAGTAATTTATGTCAATGATAAATATTTAATGACAGTAAATTCACTGGATGCCAAACTACGTAATTCAGAACCAGAAACCTTAGCAGAGCAAATCATCGCTAATTTACAACAAGAACTAGAAAAAGCCAAAACAGAACGGCAAACACCATCCTTAATATTGCAAGGTAAAATAGCTGGTACGATTGTCATAGCCATGATTTTATCAAGTGCTATAGTTTATCGTTATCAACGTCGTTTAAAACAACAAGAACTAGAAAATAGTGAATCTATCGAAGATAAAGAACAACCAATTACCACCCAATTAAATCTACAACAAAATGAGCATTTAATAGAAGTTAAAAAAATATTTCTCCAACTAACACAAACAGGATTTTGGGGAGGAGGTAGTTTTTTTATTCTAGGACTATTTCCCTACACAAGAGCCTTACAATTAGCAATTATAGGAGTTGCACAAATACCATTTATAGTCTCTCTCGCCTCTTTAGGTACTTATGTAATTGTCCGCATTAGTTACGCACTGATTGATCGGTTTACAAAAACTCTCATCAGTGGCGGTATGTTATTAAATTCCGAAGCCTCAGAACGGATGCAATTAAGAGTTTCTACCTTTTCCGGTGTCACCAAAAGTATCACTACCTTGATTTGTATAGGAGTAGGAATTTTAATTACTTTAGTGTCATTGGGAATAGATATAGTACCTCTATTAGCAGGTGCAGGTTTAATTGGTGTAGCCGTATCTTTAGCATCTCAAAACCTCATTAAAGATGCCATCAATGGCTTTTTAATTATTCTTGAAGATCAATATGCTTTAGGTGATGTAATTGCAGTTGGAGATGTAGGTGGTTTAGTAGAAAATCTGAATTTACGGATGACTCAAGTTAGGGATGCAGAAGGAAGATTAATTACAATTCCTAACAGCGAAATTAAAGTAGTAGCTAATCTTTCCAGTCGTTGGTCAAGGGCTGATTTAACTATACCAGTTTCTTACCAAGCTGATATTGATCATGCTTTAGAATTAATTGAAAAAGTCGCTACAGAAATGAACCAAGAACCTATTTGGAAACGACAAATTGTAGAAAAACCCAGCATTTTAGGAATTGATCATTTTGGCGATCGCGGAATGATGATCCGCGTTTGGATCAAAACCCAACCCCTGAAACAGTGGGATGTGGCCAGAGAATACCGTCGTCGTTTAAAAATTGCCTTTGATGAAGTGGGAATTAATATTCCCGTACCTCAACAGTCAATTTGGGTAAATGATGCTCAATTTTTAAATCCTCAAAATAATGGTTCATCCATTCAATATTCAGGAATAACTGATCAAGATTAGTGAATTAATAACTTCTCTAATAACAGCTTCAACTTAACAAATTTCAGTTAGCGATATTTGAGAACATCGTTAACTTTTTTGTATTTTTACATCAAGTCTGAGGAACTGCATTAATATAATAATCGTCTTGTTATTCGTGAATATATAACACCAACACACATTTAGGAACTTATGAAAAAAATCATCTCTGGTTTGATCAGCATGAGTGTAGTTCTGAGTTTCCCATTAGTTGCTAACGCTGACCAAGCTTTTCAGCAATTCATGAAAAATCAAGTTGCAGAATTTAACGGTGACAAAGCACCAGAAAAATGCAAAGAGAAACAACTAGAAATTGTAGAATCTGGAAATAAAATTCTTTATCAACTGTGCGCTATCAAAAATAAACCTATTTATCTCAGAGGTAGTATAGACGGAACTCCGATATCTTTTTATGAATTTAAAAATAGTAAAATAGTACAATCAACAGGTATTGATGGAGGTGTTAGTGTAGGTTATCGCAATGAAAAACCTGTAGTAATATGGGATTTCTTCAATGAAACAATCTATTTTAAAATAGATGAAGAAACAAAAAAAATACAACAACAAGACTTAATTAAAATCAAAAAAATTCTCCAAAGATTTGGCATTCAAACATCAACAAAATCACCAACCAAATAAATAACACCTGCTCTATTCTAAATTTATCAGATGTTATAAATAATCATCAAAACTCATTAATTATCTGCGTTAATCTGCGTGCATCTGCGTTCAATTTTTCAAAACTCTGATTTTATAAAAATCCCCGCATTTATTTATAAATCGGGGATATTATTTTGATGATTAAGCTACTGCTTTTTCCTTTTCTGGAACATAGGGTTTTTCTGCACCTTGGGCTAAATAAACAGCTAACTGACTTTCAATTTGATCACGGACAATTTGCCGATATTCTAAAAAGTGTTCATTATGGGCGCAAGCTGCTAAATAATGTTCTGCTACACCGGGATTATGTTTGATGATACTAAACAAATGATGCCAGAATTTCCACCGGGTTTCGCGTTTGATTCCTTGTCTCCAAATGACTATTAAAAGGGCTTTAATCACAATCAATTCCGGCCACTTAAAAGGTGCTTTCCATTTCGGTGAACCCATCATTAAAAAACAGCGATAGGTACGATCTAAATATGCAACTGGATCATATAAAGCACAAAAAGCCTCAATATATTCCCGTGCAATATCTTCTAAAGGACGGGTAGGAATAAAATTCATTAAAGTGGTTTGATTAATATTCCCATCTTGATTTTCTCTGAGTCTACCTTCTTTTGTTAAACGATGCCATAAAGCGGTATTTGGCAATGCTTGTAACATGGCAAAAGTAGTAGAAGGAATGGCAGCTTGTTCAGCAAATCTCACAATGCGATCGCCCGCACCGGATTTTTCCCCATCAAAACCAATAATAAACCCAGCCATTGGTCGCAGTCCAGCTTTAATAATGCTTTGCACTGCATCAGTTAAAGAACTGCGGGTATTTTGAAACTTCTTAGTTAGCTGTAAACTATCCTCATCCGGTGTTTCAATACCTAAAAATACCGCCGCAAAACCAGACTCAACCATCAATTCCATTAACTCTGGATCTTGTGCTAAATCTATAGATGCTTCGGTATCAAAACGGAATGGATATTGATGTTCAGCCATCCAAACTTTTAACTCTTTTAGCAACAATTTCACATTACGTTTATTGCCAATAAAGTTATCATCAACCATGAACACACCACGCCGCCAACCCAACTCATAAAGATAATCTAATTCTGCTAAAAGTTGATCAGGTGTTTTCGTTCTCGGTTTGCGTCCATATAAAACAATGATGTCGCAAAATTCGCATTGAAAAGGACAACCCCGCGAAAATTGCACAGACATCATATCATAAGCATCAAATTCTAATAAATCAAACCGGGGAATGGGTGTAGTTGTCACATCTGGTTTTTCAGTAGCGCGGAAAATTCCCGATTTTTCACCTTTTTGGACAGCTTCCACAAACATCGGTAAAGTGAGTTCCCCTTCATCTAAAATTAGGAAATCTGCACCAGCTTCTTGTACCTCATGGGGTGTAGAAGTGGGATAGGGACCACCTAAAGCTACCAACTTACCCCGACGTTTTGCTTCCCGGACTTGATCTAATAAATCTTGTTTTTGGACAATCATAGCCGAGAAAATGACTATATCTGCCCATGCCCATTCTTCTTCTGTTGCTGGGCGAATGTTACGATCTACTAGCTTAAACTCCCACTCTTGGGGTAGGATAGCAGCGACAGTGACTAAACCCAATGGTGGTAAGAGAACCTTTCTATCTACGAGTTGTAGGATTTTTTCATAGGACCAGAAGGTTTTGGGAAATATTGGATAAACTAGCAAGACACGCATAGTATCACCCCTCACGATTTATTTTGTTATCTAACTGTAACTAAATTTAGGACTGATTGACTTTTTTATAAGTTGCCATGTTGTTTTTGTCTGAATCAGGATGTCCAGGATTTAAGGATTGACAGGATGAAGACAGTAATTTTCTCACTTATTACGCATCATCACTTATGCAAACCTCGACTTGATACTCTCTTCCCACTCCATGTTTTTTCTCTGTGTTCTCTGTGCCTCTGTGGTTCGTTATTTAAAATTTAGGTAATTCAAGAGTGGGATAGGAGTAACTAGCAACTTGGGTTAAGATAATTTCTTATGGATAGTACAAGTTGGGACAATATTAAATCTAAGTATAAGCTAGGTCAGTTTGTTCTGGGAAAAGTTGAATTTCATACACCTTTTGGCGTTTTTGTCAATATTGATGAGTCCTTAGTTAAGGGGTTGATCAAAATCCCAGATTTTTTAGATGAAGGGGGAATGAGTCCAGAAATGTATCCAGAAATTGGTACAACTATAGGCGCGGTTGTGGTTGGATATAATGATAGTAATTGTCGGGAAGTGTATTTAAGTGCTAAACCTAGTGTTTTGCATAAAGCACTTGTACCTTTGAAAGTTCCTACATTAGCGGGTTAAAACTTGAATATAATGATATGCCTATGTAATGGCTACAAAGAATAATACTGTTGTTGTAAACTTGGAATATTAATCTTTTTAACCTACCAAATACTATGAGTGATATAAACAGAATAGACACAAATGCTTATGTTACAGTACAGGGACAATATGCTGTAGTCAATGAAGGTTCTAGCTACGGAATTATCAATATTCATACAAAACAGGTGATAGCCCGTAATATATTATCTTTTCTGGATTGTGTCAAAACCCTAGAATATATCGTTGGTAAAGCTGAAGTTCAAAATTCAGAACCAATTCAAACATCTGCGTTTATTGATAAATCAGATATTTCTAATATATCAAATCAGGGAGAAATTAATTCTGAAAATAAAAAACTGGATGAGTTAGATTTAGCTCTAGTCAGAAGTATAGCCTCTTATTTTGAAGAAATGACTGGGAAGATAAGACGGTATCATCAAGATCATCATGCCTCAAAAGAAGAAGCAGATGTGATAGCAAACTATTACTTAAAAATTGCGGCTGTTATTAAGAATATTCAAACTCAACAAGATGTGAAAAAACTGATTACATCTATAGAAACCCTCAAAGAAAAGGTTAGTCGCTACGAACATGAAAGCTATAAATACCGTTGGTCTACAGGTTTAGAAAAAGAAGTGCTAGTGAAATTAAGGAAAATGATATAAACCATCAATGACTACATGAAAAGACTTTTTCATCCATCTTATATTCTGATACTCCCGGAGAGCGATCGCCCTATTTACAAAGTCAAAAGATATTATCAAGTTCCCAAAACCAACGAAAAATCCCTCTCAAACTTTCTTCTCTTCGTGTCCTTCGTTCCTTCGTGGTTTATTCCTTCTTAACCTCTGCCATGTTTAGTTATTTCCACAGTCAAGCGATACCTAAGAATAAAAAAGCAATATCTTCGCTAAAGCCTGAAATAAAATAGAGAAGTGTAATCACCCTCATAACCATGAATATTAACCTCCAGCTTATTCTGACTCGCCTAAAAACAGAACTCACTGACCTGTATGGCGATCGCCTACAAAACCTCACCCTCTTTGGTTCTCAAGCGCGTGGTGATGCAGAACCCGGATCAGATATAGATGTGTTAGTCGTGCTGAAACCTCCCGTTAACCCAGGTGAAGAAATTAAACGCACAGGAAAGGCGATCGCTGATCTTTCCCTAGAATATGATGTTGTCATCAGCTGTCTTTTCATGGACGAAACCCACTACCAAACCCGCAACGGTTCATTACTCAGGAACATCCGTAAAGAAGGCGTTTTGCTATGACCGATGAACAAAGAGAACTCCTGTTGAAAGCTCAACAGAGTTTAGAAGTTGCAAAACTCCTACTTAACAACAACTTCCCAGACTACGCAACTTCCCGCGCCTACTACACAATGTTCTACATTGCAGAAGCATTTCTAGAAGGTAAGGGACTTTCATTTTCTAAACATTCAGCCGTTATTGCCGCCTTTGGGCGAGAATTTGCCAAAACTCAACAAGTGCCGACGGATTTTCACCGATTTTTGATTGAAGCACAGGAACTGCGAACCACTGGCGACTACGGACAATTAAACGCTGTCACAACCGATCAAGCGACAGAACAGATTGACCGCGCAGAACAATTTTTGTTCCTAGCAATTCAGATAATTGGTAAAACTGCCCATTAATCGCAAATTCAACAAATTATTTTAGAGGGGCAAGTGGCTATTTACCAGTCTTTGCCATTTTTTCATCCCAAATTGATCCAGACTTGGTACTGCGCTATCGTAATAGTCGCGGTGGAATAATTATAGGTACAACATCAGGTAATAATCAAACATCACTCTTTCTTTTTTCTCAAGAAGTTTTGGGATATGATTTAGCAGATTTCTTTGATCGTAACTCTGCGGCAATTAAACACGAAATTCACAATACCTTGGAAATTTTACTGAGAGCAGAGTCATGAGAACTATCATAAAACAACGATCTGATTACACTTTTAAAGCTAATCGTGATCTGGGAAGGCACGGATGGCTGAGATTAACACCCGCTTATAGTGTTAAATTAGTTGAAAAACTTTTATCTTCCGATCATAGGGAAGAGATTATTCTTGACCCTTTTTCTGGTACAGCAACAACAGGACTTGTAGCGGCTCAACAAGGTAAACAAGCATTTTCATTTGACATCAATCCGTTTTTAATTTGGCTGGGAAATGCTAAATACAAAAATTATACTAAGGAATGCCTACTAGAAATTCACCAAAAAACATTTGATGCCCTAAAAGATTATAAAACTAAATTACATGAGGATAACTGGACACCGCCAATATTTAAAATTGAACGATGGTGGTCTAGTCATACACTAAAAATTCTAGCATCTTTGAGAAATTCCTTAGTAGAGCAATTTGGAGAACCTCAAGATAATTCAGAATATAGTATAGTTTGGATTGCTTTCTGTCGTTTAATAATTGAAACTTCATCTGCTGCTTTCAATCATATATCTATGTCATTTAAAGACAGAGTAATTGAATATGAAATTGAATATATAGAAAACCTTTTTTTGGATATAATTGATTTTGTCATCAGAACTGCTGAAAAGGAAATTGTTGGTAATGCTAAAGTTGTCAAAATAGATTCTCGAAATATCAATATTATCAATAATTTAAACATTAATAAAGTTATAACTTCTCCACCTTATCCAAATCGAATTAGTTATATTCGTGAACTGCGTCCATATATGTATTGGACAAAATTTATTAATGAGCCAAAAGAAGCTGGTGAATTAGATTGGTTAGCTATTGGTGGAACTTGGGGAATTGCTACTAGCCGTCTCAAATCTTGGGAAATGCAAGAAGAAAATTTACCAGATAAAGTTTTTTCAACGGTAAAAAATATCAAGATGTCTGATGGTAAAAATTCAGAGATTTTAGCAATTTATGTTTTAAAATACTTTCATGATATGTACTTACATTTTAGTTCAATCCGTTCCATTTTAGTAAAAGGTGCTGAACTTCACTATATTATTGGTAATTCAACTTTTTTCGGTAATATGGTTGATACAGCAGAATTACTTTCTGATTCTATGAAAATTCTTGGCTATTCAAATATTCGTTCTGAAATAGTTAGGAAAAGAAACTGTAACAAATCTTTATATGAATACTGCCTTTCTGCAACCTGGTCAGGAAGCTAAACATTGTTAAAAGATATTATCAAGTTACCAAAACCAAATAAAAATCTCTCTCAAACTTTCTTCCCTTAACTATGCAGCTTGGACAGTTTCCGATAAAATTACCAGCATCCCTTCAGCACGAATAACCTACGTTTTATTGCTGATGTTCATATTTCCCTGCGTTCTTAAACTACCCGCATAACAATCACGTAACCACAGCTTAACACCTTGGGCGATCGCCCCATCACTACTATTTCTCGGAGGAGCTATAGGTGATTTTACAGGATACTCACCAGTTTGAGTAAACATCATCACCACCTGCCAACCCAAAGTAGTCTTCGTCAAAAACAACCAGTGAAACTCCTGTAACTCCACCGTCTTATTATCAATATACTTTCGTTCCAGAGTCGTAAAAAAAACCTGTTCCACCCCTGGAGAAGCATACTGATCAGCAACATTAATACTAGGATTAATAGGTATTTTTTGTAACTCAGGCTTACCAGCAGCCAGAACATAAGAATAAACATCAACACTGCGACGTAGACGACGGGATCTTTGAGTAACACGGTTAGCATAACTAGGTAAATCTAACATTAACCGAGTAGTTAAACCTTCCAAACTTTCCTCAGAACAAGAATTACTCACAGTTGAAGCAACAGATTTAGGAGAAAGATTTTTCGAGAAAACAGGAGATACAAAGACAAAAGACATCAAAAACCAACAAGGAAAAAGAAATACTAAATCCTTAAAAACAAACCAGCCTTTTTTTCTTCCCTCATCTTGAAAAATCATCAAATCAAAAAACCTACATCCTGTAAAAAATATTATCGCATAACTTAGGCGGGCAAGATGCCCACCCCACACAACTTAGAACACACCAACCAAAAAACCTAAAACTTCCTCTCTCTGCGTTCTCTGCGCCTCTGCGTGAGATTTAAACAAGTGATTCACTTACCCACATCTACCTCCTCACAAATCTTATCCCAAGCCAGAACCGGATCAGCAGCAGCAGTAATAGGCCTACCGATCACCAAAAAATCAGCACCAGCCTCAACAGCTTGAGCAGGAGTAAGCGATCGCTTTTGATCACCCTTTTCAGCCCAACTAGGACGCACCCCAGGACAAACCAGCAAAAAATCCTGACCGCAACTATCCCTTAACTGTGCAACCTCCTGGGGAGAACAAACCGCCCCATTCAAACCCGCATTTTGCGCCAAAAGAGCCATTTCCAGAGCAAACTCCGGCAATTCCAGGGGAATTTTCAAATCAAACGCCAAATCTCGCGCCGAAATGCTAGTTAACACAGTAATAGCGATCAAACTAGGCGGTTTAGTTCCCGCTTTTTCCGCGCCCACCTGCACCGCTTCCGCAGCAGCGGTCAAACAATCCTTACCACAAGTAGCGTGAATTGTCAACAAATCCACCCCATAACCAGCAGCAGCACGACAAGCACCAGCCACAGTATTAGGGATATCGTGAAACTTCAAATCCAGGAAAATTCGCTTTTGCCGAGATTTTAGCACATCCAGAATAGCCGGGCCAGTGCTAGTAAACAACTCTAAACCAACCTTCCAGAAAGACACCTGGGGAAGTTTATCCACCAGAGCGATCGCACTTTCTAAATCTGGAACATCTAAAGGAACAATAATTTTATCAGTCATTAGTCATTAGTCATTAGTCATTAGTCATTAGTCATTTATCTCGTTCCCAGTCTCTGACTGGGAATGCCATCATTGAGGCTCTGCCTCTGTTATCTTTAATAACCCAGCGTAAGTCATAGTCAGAGACTTATAGAATTCATTGCCATACAGAGTATGGGAGTATGGGAACGAGAAAAAGAGAATAGTCTAGTATTATGCTCAATAACGCAGCTTAATAGCTTTTGTCAACAACATTTGACTATATAACACGCAGTGCTTCTTCTAAACTTTCGTTAGCAGAAATCTTAAGAGAAACAAGTTTGATAAACTTATTTTTACCAACTTGCAAAACTTTACCGTGTAATTCGCTAGGTTCTTGGTAAGAGGTGTCAACATCAGTAATTTTAGTACCATCTAAGCGCACTCCACCTTCTTGAAT
Organism: Nostocales cyanobacterium; assembly: GCA_004292695.1. Classification (GTDB taxonomy): domain Bacteria; phylum Cyanobacteriota; class Cyanobacteriia; order Cyanobacteriales; family Nostocaceae; genus Okeanomitos. The sequence continues at coordinate 14,678 of RDXV01000091.1, forward strand.
TTTTCGCTTACCTTCGGCTGTACTTTTACATAAACCACAAGCACCGAGAATATAGGCTAATTTAGCCGGAAATTGAGGTATGTTATCTTCTAGGGAAAATTCCGGTAATGATCCTTCCTTACCACCGCTTTTTGCAGCTTTCTTAGCTTCATTAGCTGCCGCCTCACCGTGATATTGTCTGACAACTTCCCAGGCTAAAAACTGTTGGCGATCGCGTGGGTTTTCTGGCAAACTCTCCAAAGGTAAATCCGTCAACAACTCAAAATACTGTGACAGTAAATTATCTGGCACAGCTTGTAACTTCTGATATTTCTGGGAATGATGTTCAGATAAACCAACATAATTACCTAGAGACTTAGACATTTTTTGTACACCATCAGTCCCAATTAAAATCGGTAGCAATAAACCAAACTGAGGTTTTAAGCCAAAATGACGCTGTAAATCCCTACCCACAGCAATGTTAAATTTTTGATCCGTTCCCCCTAGTTCCACATCAGACTCCACAGCCACAGAATCAAAACCCTGCATCAAAGGATACAGGAACTCATGAAGGAAAATAGGATTCTCCTTTTTGTAACGTTCTGCAAAACCCTCCTTGGCAAGCATCTGTCCTACCGTCATAGTAGAAAGTAACTCCAAAATTTTTCCCAAATTCAACTGGGAAAGCCATTCCGAGTTATAGCGCACCTCCAACCGACCAGGTGTGTCAAAATCTAAAATAGGACGCACTTGATCAAGATAAGTTTGGGCATTTTGCTTAACCTCTACCTCAGTCAATTGACGACGGACATCAGACTTACCCGTAGGATCACCAATTCTTGCGGTAAAATCACCAATAATTAACACAGCCGTATGACCAGCATCTTGAAACGCCCGCAGCTTCCTTACTGGTATACTATGACCTAAATGAATATCCGCTCCCGTCGGATCAATACCCAACTTTACCCTTAAAGGACGGTTAGAACTTAATAACCGCTTTTCCAAACTTTCAGTTTCCGTATCACCATCATGGGGTTGAGGAAAAATTTCTGCCACACCACGATGTAACCAAGAGAAATTTTCAGCCATACTAGAGGATTCGTTTTGAACTACACTTTGTACTTGAAAAAATAACCTGTTAGCCTTAACTGGCAAATTATGCGTTTTTTACCTTGTCAGACTACTATAATTGCAAAAAATTAAGCGATTTTTTCCCATTCCATCAATTACATTTATATTTATTAGTGAGGAAGTGAAACCACCGTGTCTTCAAGCACCTTTGAAAACAAACACCCCAAAGAAAAAGTATCCCCTGGATTTGAATTTTTTAAAGGCGTAGGCCAAGTAACTGGCGCTACACTCTTATCAATCACATTACTGTCAAGCTCCATTGTTGCAGGGGGGCTGGTTGGTTTAGCCATCAGTTTCCGTAACTTGCCAGATGTCAGACAATTACGTAACTTTATACCCTCAGAAACAACGTATATATACGATATTAAAGGTAGACTTTTAACCAGAATTCACGGAGAAGCTAACCGGGAAGTAGTACCCCTAGATAGAATTTCCCCCAACCTTAAACGAGCAGTCTTAGCCAGTGAAGACGGACATTTTTACAGTCATCACGGCATTAACCCCACAGGTGTAGGTAGAGCATTAGTCGTTAACCTAGCAGCAGGGGGTGTAAAAGAAGGTGGTTCTACCATTACCATGCAGTTGGTAAAAAACCTCTTCCTATCTCAAAGACGTGCCTTTACCCGTAAATTAGCAGAAGCTGTACTTGCCATTCGCTTAGAACAAATTCTTACCAAAAACGAAATTTTAGAAATGTACCTCAATCAAGTATATTGGGGACATAACAACTACGGTGTACAAACAGCAGCACGTACCTATTTTGATAAATCAGCAGAATTTTTAACCTTGGGTGAGTCAGCAATGATGGCTGGTTTAATTCAAGCCCCAGAAGACTTCAGCCCCTTTGCCAGCATGGAACGGGCAAAACAAAAGCAACAGGAAGTTTTAGGGCGAATGTTAGAATTAAAATGGATCACCCAAAAAGAACATGATGATGCTCTCAAAGAAAAAATCAAACTAGGTAGAATCAGATCCTTCCAAGGTAGTGCCTTACCCTATATTACCAACAGTGTCGCCCAAGAACTATCCAGAAAATTTGGCCGCGATGTCCTCCTCAAAGGCGGAATGCGCGTACAAACAACCGTTGATGCCAAATTTCAAGAAATGGCAGAAGACACAGTGAAGAAATGGCACAGAAGACTATTAGGGCAAGGTTTAAGCCGTAACCAAATCGCTCTTGTGGCAGTTGACCCCAGAACACATTTTGTTAAAGCCTTAGTAGGTGGTGTAGACTCCAAAGCCAGCGAATTCAACCGCGCTACCCAAGCTCTGAGACAACCGGGATCAGCATTTAAACCTTTTGTATATTATGCAGCTTTTGCTACTGGTAAATATGGACCAGACAGCACAGTATTAGATACTCCCGTTAGTTATCGGGATGGTAGTGGTTGGTACACTCCCAGAAATTACGACGGTGGTTTTAGTGGTGCAATGTCAATTCGTACCGCCCTGGCTCAGTCTCGCAACATCCCTGTAATTAGATTAGGTAAAGCAGTGGGTATGAATAGGGTAATTGAAGTCTGTCGTACCCTGGGTATAAAAAGTCCAATGGAACCTGTGACATCTTTACCTCTAGGTGCTATTGGTATGACTCCCTTGGAAATGGCCAGCGCCTATGCTACCTTGGCTAATTATGGTTGGCAGTCACCAACTACAGTCATTGTCCGCGTTACAGATAGCAGTGGTAACGTTTTATTAGATAATACACCAAAACCCCAGCGAGTCCTTGACCCCTGGGCATCAGCAGCCACTATGGATATATTACAATCTGTTGTCACCAGTGGTACTGGTAAAGCCGCAGCAATAGGAAGACCAGTTGGAGGTAAAACCGGTACAACTTCCTCAGAAAAAGATATCTGGTTTGTGGGTACAGTTCCCCAACTAACTACAGCAGTTTGGGTAGGTAGGGATGATAACCGTCAATTATCCAGCGGTGCAACTGGTGGTGGAATGGTTGCCCCAATTTGGCGTGATTTTATGGTACAAGCTCTCAAAGGTGTACCGTCTGAGAAGTTTAAATCACCGTCTCAATTTACCCGTCCTAAGTCAAATTAGAGGTGACAGGTGACAGGTGACAGGTGACAGTCAGAAAGCAAGAGGCAAGAGGCAAGAGGTGACAACAGAGAAGAAGTTTATCACCAATGCCCCATGCCCCATGCCCCATGCCCCAATCATACCTGTTTTTCTAACTCAGCTTTCATTCTCTCCAAGGTCATGTTCATTTGGTCAAACATTTGCTGGGGAGTTACTCCAAACTGACCTAGTTGCGTTTTTAGCTGTTCTACTGTCATTTGCGCCATGAAATCTTCTGAAAGCTCGAACCGCTTCATAAATACGCGATATCGTTCCATCATCGTTTCCATCTGCTCAATGAACAGCTTTTTCCCTTCACGGTCAAATTTACCGTAGCTATTACCAAGGTTTATCAGTGCTTGATAATCTTCAAACAACTGCTTGGCTTCTTGTTGAACTATCTCAGAATCAAAAAATCCCATTTTACTTCTACTCAACTGAGGTTTTTTACTCAGTAGCTTCAAGTTTTATCTGTATTTATATTTTAGTCTAGTTAACTAATCTCAGAAACAGGTTAGTTGAGTGGTACGGTTTTTTACCGAAATTTCACTACTTGACTGAATATTTCTAACAGAAGGCAAGAGGGAAAGTCTTGTTATGGATTAATAATATCCTAAGAATTCTGGCTACTTGAGGAGGCGACAAAATTCTCATCGTGCAAACAGGATGAGGTAATGGGAAGATGGGAAGACAGGAATAAAAGTAAGTTCTTGATTCTCCTGACTCCTAAATTCTCCATTCTCCATTCTCCATTGAAATTAATATCTTTTCAGCGCTCTTTGTATGTCCCTTTGATCTTGACGACGTTTTAAGTCTTCCCGCTTGTCATGTATTTTCTTACCTTTACATAAACCTATACTGACTTTTACCCAACCATTTTTTAAATACATTTTTAAAGGAATTAAGGTTAAACCTTGCTGTTCCACTTTACCTATGAGTTTTCTCAGTTCTTGACGGTGTAACAGTAGCTTCCGGGTACGTCTTGGTTCATGGTTAAAGTATTGTCCACTGGATGTATAGGGGGAAATATGAGCATTGATTAACCACGCTTCACCGTTGCGTAGTAACGCATATCCATCTTGTAGGTTGACTTTGCCAGCACGGATGGACTTTACTTCTGTTCCTGCTAACTGTATTCCAGCTTCGTAGGTTTCTAGGATTTGATAGAGATATCGTGCTTGACGATTATCTGTAATTACTTTGTAACCGTCGCTTTTGCTTTTTTCACTCATTGAAAATCTGTCTTTGTGTTAATGTTCTTTTTAAGAAGCTTGGTAATTTGAATAAATAATTTTAGATTAACTTGCTTTTACTTTTAGTTCAATCTATAATTATAACAATAAAAAATTCTCTAGTTTGTTCAAAAAAATAATTTTCATAGGGATTCACCCATAATTTAATATTTTATTAATAAATTAACTTCCAGCCAGTAATTAATCAGTCATGCTGTCATAGTATGTATCATACAGACTCTTTTAGTATCGCTATTACTACGAGTTGTTGTTGATAGTGTTTGTGATTGCAAAATACAACTTTACAAAAAATAGTAGGGGTGTAAAGTCCATGCCCTTTAAGATCCTTATAGTAGATGACGATTTGGGAACTCGTCTATCTATCAGTGATTATCTAGAATTATCTGGTTATGCGGTAATCATCGCTGATAATGGCCAGGATGCTTTGGCAATGGTGAAAGCAAACTGTCCTGATTTGATTGTTACAGATATTGTCATGCCTGGTTTAAATGGCTATGAATTGGTGCGTCAAGTGCGACAGCAGCCTCATTTTAGATTATTACCTGTGATTTTGTTAACAGCAAGAACTAAGACTCAAGAACGAATTTTAGGCTACCAATCTGGCTGTGATTTATACTTACCTAAACCTTTTGAATTAGAAGAGTTAGCAGCCGCTATTCGCAATTTGCTAGAGCGATCACAAGTAATTCAAGCGGAATATGGTTTATCATGTAAAGATCACTTTAATGCAGTGGGATCAGTAGAAACACTAAATAAACCTCAATTCATATATAATCAGAATAAATCAACTGAGTTATTTTCATCATTAACTGCCAGAGAAAAGGAAGTGTTAGAACTACTGACCTATGGTTTATCTAATGCTGACATGGGTCATAAACTACACTTGAGTCCCCGCACTGTAGAGAAATACGTCAGTAGTTTATTAAGGAAAACCACAACCAGTAACCGTGCTGAATTAGTACGTTTTGCAATTAAACATGGTTTAGTTGAGTAGGACTAGCTGAAAAATTATTGTCGTGATGACAGGTGACAGGTGACAGGTGAAAGCTTCAAGGGGAGCATCCCAATTTTGAAAAAATAACCGCAGCGACACTAAAAAATCTCTGAAAATCTCTTACCTTTGTGTCCTTTGCGCCCTTCGCGGTTCAATCATATAAAGGCTTGGAGCGTTTATTTCGTAAGATAAAC